>NZ_JBFVFE010000001.1:0-267022 GCF_052728615.1 Mariniflexile sp.
AATCTAGCCTTACCTGTTAAATCATATTCCTCATTAATTTCTATTGGATCACCTAAAATCATAGTTATGCCCCCCCCTCCAAATTGCAATTGTCCTTGTTGGTAGATAGCTACTTGCTCTCTTGAGTTAGTTATAACTAATGGTTCTCCATTAACCAAACACCCGAAGGTATTCTCTCCGGTTTGAGTGAGCGGTGGCAGTTGGTCTATGGGGTTTTTTGGGGTATCATCATCGTTTTTGCAGTTTGTAACTGCCATAAGCATTAGGCTGTAAACTAGAAGCGTTGTAAGTGTTTTCATGGGGTCTGATTTAATTGTTTCTACATAAATTAAAGTTAATAAATTATTGTGAGTTTTAGTTACAGGTTTCCCGCAGTTTATGTTATGCTTTGGTTAAGATTGTAATTGCTTTTTTAAGGGCGCAACTCCAAAAATGGTTTTGGTGTCGTAAGGGTTTCTGCCCGCTACATCATAAATACGGTCGTTGCTTACCGTAACATCGCCATTGCTTACCGCATTGGTTTTATATTGTTGGTAATTGTAATATTGTGCTGCCACTAAAACATCTTCGGTACTGTTGGCTTGTTGGGTTTTAAGGTTGTTGAAAACAGTATTTGGTGCTACCATATTTTGGGCTACTGTACCCACACGCATGGTGTAAAGCGAACTATAAAGCGATTGCCATTGGGTTTTATCGACAAGATTATTTGTATTTATTATGCTACTATAGGCTTCTACTTCATTAAACCGGATACCAAATTCCTTTAAATAGCCTGTGGTAACCTTGGTTTTATCAATGTTGCCAAAGACATATTGCATCCTATTATAATAATCATTGTTTTGCGAAAAACTTTGAGAAAAATAACACAGAAAGATTGTTAATAAGAAGAGTTTTTTCATAATGGGTGGTTTTAAAATTTATTTATGGAATATATTTCATATCGAAGCGGCCTTCAGTTATATTAACTATTTCACAATCATCAGTTACAGTTGAGAATTTAAATATCCCAGCTACCGCACGAATCCTTTCGTGTGGCATATTATTTAAAAATCAAACATTCTAAAAATAAAAACATTAGTAATCAGTCCTTTTTATCTACCTAAGTAAATTCACACTTATATTTTTAATAAAGAATCCTATTTGTTTCAAACGCTTTTTTATTTTTGCACCATGGCAAATAACGAAGATCAATTTAAAAAGGTAATCTCTCACGCAAAGGAGTATGGTTACGTGTTCCAGAGTAGTGAAATCTACGACGGACTTAGTGCAGTTTACGATTACGCACAAAACGGTGCAGAACTAAAGAAAAACATACGCGACTACTGGTGGAAAGCCATGGTGCAAATGAACGATAATATTGTGGGCATTGATGCCGCCATTTTTATGCATCCAACTACTTGGAAAGCGTCAGGGCACGTCGATGCCTTTAACGACCCCTTAATTGATAATAAAGATTCTAAAAAACGCTATAGAGCCGATGTGCTGATTGAAGACTATTGCGCTAAAATTGAAGCTAAAATTGATAAAGAAGTTGACAAAGCAGCGAAACGTTTTGGGGATGCTTTTAATAAAGAAGAATTTGTTACCACCAACACACGCGTTGTAGAATATCAAGAAAAAATAAACACGACGCTTTCGCGTATGGCAAAATCTTTGGAAAACGAAGATTTAGCCGATGTAAAAGCATTGATTGAAGAGCTGGAAATTGCCGACCCATTAACAGGCAGCAGAAACTGGACTGACGTTAAGCAATTCAACTTAATGTTCGGAACAAAATTAGGTGCGTCAGCCGAAAATGCGATGGATTTATATTTGCGCCCAGAAACAGCACAAGGTATTTTTGTTAACTTTTTAAATGTTCAAAAAACAGGCCGTTTGAAAATTCCTTTCGGAATTGCGCAAACTGGTAAAGCGTTTAGAAATGAAATTGTAGCAAGACAGTTTATTTTTAGAATGCGTGAATTTGAACAAATGGAAATGCAGTTTTTTATTAAACCAGGCACTCAAAAGGAATGGTTTGAACACTGGAAAGAAACCAGAATGAAATGGCATTTGTCTTTAGGTATGGGAACAGAAAATTACCGTTTTCACGACCATGAAAAACTGGCACATTATGCCGATGCAGCCACCGATATTGAATTCAAATTCCCATTTGGTTTTAAAGAATTAGAAGGTATTCACTCACGTACCGATTTCGATTTAAGTCAGCATGAGAAATTCTCAGGTAAAAAATTACAGTATTTTGACCATGAAGAGAATGCGAGCTATACACCTTATGTATTAGAAACATCCATTGGTTTGGACCGGATGTTTTTGGCCATATTTTCAAATTCGTTAGTTGAAGAGGAATTGGAAAACAATACCACACGAACCGTTTTAAAACTGCCCGCAGTGTTGGCGCCAATAAAAGCAGCGGTGTTGCCATTAGTAAAAAAAGATGGTTTGCCAGAAATAGCTAAACAAATAATAGAAGATTTAAAATGGGATTTTAATGTGGACTATGATGAAAAAGATGCAGTGGGTCGCCGTTATAGAAGGCAAGATGCCAACGGAACCCCATTTTGTATTACCGTAGATCATGATACTTTAGAAAACAACACGGTTACCATTCGTCATAGAGATTCTATGGAACAAGAACGGGTAAAAATCGAAGATTTAAGAGCCATTATTAATCAAGCAGTAAATGTCCGTACTTGGTTAATGAAAATGTGATGAACGTAGTTCGTCATGCTGAACTTGTTTCAGCATCCATTAAAGCACAAAACCCAAGCAAATGCTTGGGTTTTGTGCTTTTTCTTTACACAGACCTCGCAGGTTTTCAAAACCTATGTGTTCGGAAGTTGAAAATTTTTGATAAACCGTTCCCCTCCTTGGAGGGGCTAGGGGTGGGTTTTATATTTTTCATCCCATTTACAAAATGGTTATATTAATTTGCCCACCCCTAACCCCTCCCAAGAGGGGAATTAAATGACGTTTGATTGGAAATAAAAGATTTTATTAAAATCTATATCCAAGATTTACACCGCCTTTACCTACAATATCATAATCGGTGCCTTCATTATTAAAAAGATTCCGTCCAATACCGCCAAAAATTTCAATACTGAAACCTTTTTTGGTAACCCATTTTCCTCCAACAGCAAAACCTAAGGCAAAATCTGTTCTAAAATCATCTTCATTATTTTCGAAAAGATCAATATTACGATTGGTGGAATTTAACATTCCAAAGCCTTCCACAAAAAAACCAGCAGCATATTTTTCGCCAAAATAAAAGCGATAATATGGAGAAATAGCATATTTTATATCACTATTAACAGCATTATCTATAGGAAGCAGAACGGATATTCCAACAGCCGATTCATCATTCAAGGTGGTTTCGTAACTAGCTTCAAAAACGCCAAGAATAAGATATAATCCATTTAATTTAAACTCATTGAAATTTTTAGTGGATGTGTTTTCAATGGTTTCCTGCGAAAACATAGAGGATGACACAAGGAAAACGATAAGATAAAATAATATAGATTTTTTCATAAAAAGTTTGTTTAAAGATTACATTTTTTAATCTCAAATTTTACTTCAATAATACAAAATATCTTACTTGTTTGTACAATTACAGATACTTTTTATATACTGATTTGTCTATCAATTTGTTGGTCCAGAGAAATAAGCGATTCTGTTCTTAAAATACCGTTAATGGTTTGGATATCGTGGTTCAGCAATTGCATTAAATGGGCATTGTCATGCGAAAGGAGTTTGATAAAAATGTTATAATTTCCTGTGGTGTAATGGCATTCCAATACTTCAGGAATACGTTTTAAGGCTCTTACAACGTCTTCGTTATTAATGGCTTTATCCAAATAAATACCGACAAAGGCCAGTGTAGAATACCCTAAAACTTTTGGGTTTATCATAAATGTGGATCCATTTAGTAATTTTGATTTTTCCAGTTTTTTTAATCTTTGATGTATGGCAGCTCCGGAAATACCTACGCTTCGAGCGATTTCTAAAATGGGTGTTCGGGCATCGGTAGTTAAGGCTCAAAGTATTTTTTGGTCGATACCGCCTATGGTGATGGGTTTGGTTTTGGATTTCGTTTATACCGGATTTCATTTTAAAACATACATGCAATAATATAGTTTTGAATTGAAACTAAAACTGCGTTAGCGATTGAAGCGGTATCCTTTTTTGAGGCACGAAAAAAAGATTTAGCGTAAAGCGCGACCCGTAGGGTAACGCCCAAATATCAACTATTTAAAGGATTATAGCCTAAATACGGTACTTCTTTTTCTTTAAATTCGATGCCAAAGGTTATTAACTCGTTTAAAATGGGCTGATAGATTTCTTTAAAAACAGGAATTTTAACGCCTGTTTCAGTGATTTTTCCGTTTAAAACAGCAAGAGCCGCCATAGCCACCGGTAAACCCACGGTTTTAGCCATGGCGGTATAGGTTTGGTCGTCGCCAAGAACCACCATACTGGCATCTATTTGATATTGTTTTCCGTTTTTTTCGTACCCAAACTTGTGGTACATTACTATCATATCTTTGTCGGTTGTATCGAGTGTCCAACTATCCATTAATATTTTTTGGAGAATTTGGGCTGGGGTTGCTTTTTTGAGTCCCACAGGTTTTTTTGCATTGAAAATATCGAGTTCTACCAGTTTATCCCAAACAATATCGTCTTGATCAATTTTAAGTTGGTGCCTTAATTTTAATTCTACCGAATCAGACGGACTATAGGGTAAAAAGGCATTGACGAAATCGCGGTAACTCATGTTTTCGCTATCGTCTATGGTATAGCTATCGTCGGTCATCCCTAAAGTGACAAAAATATGCCATGCTCTGCAAAAACCAACACGCCTTATGGTGCCTCGGTAAAGCGTTTGGACTCTATTTAGACCATAAACACTTTGGTATTTAAGCGAATCACGGTTGGCGTACACTTCAAAACGACCAAAATGGTCAATATTTAAAAACTCAGTACGTCTGAATAACCGATTATAAGGAATGTATTTATAAGTGCCTTCTTGTAAAAACTTTGCGGCACCACCTTGACCGGCCGTTACAACGTTTCGGGGGTTCCAAGTGAATTTATAATTCCATAGATTGTTGTCGCTTTCGGGTGCAATTAAACCACCTGTAAACGATTCAAAAAGTATAACGTGTCCGCCTTCATCACGAATACGATCTAGAACTTGCATGGCGCTCATGTGGTCGAGCCCTGGATCTACGCCAATTTCGTTCAAAAACAGAAGTCCTTTTGCCTTTACTGCATCATTCAAGGCTTGCATTTCAGGACTTATGTATGATGCGGTGACCATGTTTTTTCCAAACAAAATGCAATCTTTAGCGACTTCAATGTGTAAACTAGCTGGCAGCATGGAAATGACGATGTCGGCATTTTTTATGGCGTTTCTTCGAGATTCCTCATTAAAAATATCCAACGCAATAGCTTCTGTATTTGAATGGTTGCCAATGCTTTTTTTGGCAGCATCCGCATTTAAATCGGCAACAGTAACAAACAGATTTTCCGAAGTTGATTTATTTAATAAATATTTTAAAAGATAAGAGGTTGATTTTCCAGAACCAATAAGCAAAATCTTTCGCATAATGAGATTTGTTAAGTAATTTTGTAGCGACTAATTTAATAAATCCCAAAGGCATTTATTGCATAAACAACATATTAATATGAACAAAACAATATTGGTTACGGCATCCATTTTAGGGGTAATAGGCATCGTTTTAGGAGCTTTTGGCGCCCATGCTTTAAAGGAATTAATTTCTGTGGAAGCACAACAAACGTTTGAAACGGGTGTGCGTTACCAGATGTACCATGCTATTTTATTGTTGTTTGTTGGAGGCTCCGTTCTTATAAGACAGAAAACTAAAAAGAAAATTTATTTTTTGACCCTTGTTGGCATTATCCTTTTTTCAGGGTCTATTTATGGGTTGGCAACAAATGTGTTAACAACTTTTGATTTTAAAATTATAGGTTTTATAACCCCCATTGGTGGGCTGCTCTTAATTATGGCATGGCTATTTCTTTTTATTAATTTCGTAAAAATGAAATATTAAAATAAGAAATATGTAAAAATAATATTCTAATTTTGCACAATATATAATTTAGACTATTATTATGAGTGACCACAACCAGATTACTAAAACGATTTCGTTGGAAAAATATGGAATAAAAAATGCCAAAGTTAAATATCAACTAACCCCCGAACAACTTCATGAAATTGCCATTGAAAAGGGTCAAGGTGTGGAAGCCTCATCCGGAGCTTTGGCTGTAAATACAGGTGAATTTACGGGGCGATCGCCACAAGACCGTTTTATTGTTAAGGATGACATAACCAAGGACAAAGTTTGGTGGGGTAACATTAACATTCCTTTTGATGCCGATAAATTTGATAGCCTGTACGATAAGGTAACAGATTACTTATCCAATAAAGAAGTTTTTGTTAGGGATTGTTATGCTTGTGCCGACGATGATTACAAGTTAAACATTCGAGTAATCAATGAGTACCCTTGGAGCAACCAGTTTGCTTATAATATGTTTTTACGTCCAACGGATAAGGAGTTGGATACTTTTGAAAGCGAATGGACGGTGGTTAATGCACCCGGTTTTATGGCAAATGCTGAAGTAGATGGAACCCGGCAGCATAATTTTGCCATTTTAAACTTCACTAAAAAAATAGCACTTATTGGTGGTACTGGTTATACGGGCGAAATAAAAAAAGGAATTTTTTCTGCGTTGAATTTTATCCTTCCAGTTTATAAAAACACATTGCCCATGCATTGCAGCGCCAATGTAGGGAAGGATGGTGATACCGCTATTTTCTTTGGATTATCCGGTACAGGAAAAACAACCCTTTCTACCGACCCCAATAGAAGTTTGATAGGTGATGACGAGCATGGTTGGACTGCCGAAAACAGCGTGTTCAATTTTGAAGGTGGTTGTTATGCTAAGGTCATTAATCTTTCTAGAGAACACGAACCGGAAATTTATGATGCGATAAAAAAAGGAGCCATTCTTGAAAATGTTATTTTAGATGAAGATGGACATGTGAAATTTGAAGACACGTCCATTACCCAAAATACGCGGGTTAGTTATCCTATTCATCATATTGGGAACATTCAAGTGCCTTCAATCGGAAAAAATCCAAAAAACATCTTCTTTTTAACGGCCGATGCTTTTGGGGTATTGCCTCCCATTTCTAAATTAACGCCTAGTCAGGCGGCCTATCATTTTATATCGGGTTATACCGCTAAAGTAGCCGGAACAGAAGCGGGGGTTTTGAAGCCAACCCCAAATTTTTCCGCATGCTTTGGTGCGCCATTTATGCCACTGCACCCCACAAAATATGCCGAAATGCTAAGCCAAAAAATGATGGATTCCGGCGTCAACGTGTGGTTAGTAAATACAGGGTGGACAGGTGGCCCATACGGTGTTGGTACACGAATGAAGTTAAAATATACCCGTGCCATGATCAATGCGGTTTTAAATGGTGATTTAGGTTTGTATTGTTATGATAATTACCATATTCATTCAGTGTTTGGGGTAGCGCAACCTCGGGAATGTCCCGGAGTTCCAACCAGTGTATTAAGCCCCAGAGCCACATGGAACAATGATGAAGCCTATTATACTACTGCGTTTAAGTTAACCAATGCCTTTAGGGAAAATTTCAAAAAGTTTGAAGCTTTTGCCAGTGAGGAAATTAGACGCGGTGGCCCGCAACGATACGCATTTTGATCTAAATAATTGCCCGACGGTTCTACCTCGGGGTTTCCGAATTTACCTCCCCTTTTGGGAGTTCGGAATTGCTTTTTCGCAATTCCGGGTAGGCCAAAATAAACGCTTATTTACCTTTATTTGCTTTTTCAATATATTTTTCCAGTGCCATGGTCATGGAGGGGGTTTCTGGGGTTGGGGCCGCAATATCCACCCGCAATCCTTTTTCTTCCACAGCTTTAATGGTGGTATCACCAAAAACAGCTATACGTGTTTCATTTTGTTTAAAATCGGGGAAATTATGAAATAAAGATTCAATTCCAGAAGGACTGAAAAACACTAAAATATCATAATAAACATCTGCCAAATCTGAAAGGTCGCTAACTACGGTTTTATAAAAAATAGCTTGTTTCCAGTTAACGCCCAAAGCATTCAAGGTATCAGGCACTTCATCTTTAACTTTGTCGGTGTTAGGTAATAAAAACTTCTCCTCTTTGTATTTTTTTATCAGCGGAGACAGTTCAGAAAACGTCCGTTTCCCCACGTAAATTTTGCGCTTTCTATATACCACATATTTTTGGAGGTAAAAGGCAACTGCTTCAGACTGGCAAAAATATTTCATCGTGTCCGGCACTTTAAATCGCATTTCTTCAGCAACTCTAAAAAAGTGGTCAATGGCATTCCTACTCGTTAAAATAATGGCAGTGTAATTATTTAAATCAACTTTTTGTTGTCTAATGTCTTTTGCCGGCACACCTTCAACATGTATAAAAGGTCTGAAATCTATTTTTACTTTTTGTTTGTCTATTAAATCGAAGTAAGGCGAGTTTTCTATTTTAGGTTCTGGTTGAGATACTAAAATGGTTTTCACTTTCATAGAGGCACGTAGTTAGTTCTTTATTTTGAAATGAATACCTTGTACAATATAATACCGGGTGCAATTTCAAGTGCGCAAAGATACAAAATAAAATAAAAGAAGTTATGTTTTATTAAACTTTGATATGCTTTGATTGAAGTAATCAATCCAGTAATAATTACAATAAACAATAATATAACGATAACGTAAAAAAAGGTTAACGTAGGCTTAAAACTGAACAGTAAAAAAGCATTGACCGGTATTAATACCAAGCCCAAATAGTTCTTGTAACTTATTTTTTGAAAAAGATATTGGTCTATCATTTCGTCAATCTCCATAAGGCTTCCAATAAGGCGCTCCACAAAAACCTTTATCAAAATATACACACAAATACCGAATGATAATTTAAACATGGTATCCACGGAAATTACTCGGGTTTCTGTAAAAAATCCATAAACTATATAGCTAAAAAGTGATAGAGAAATTATTAAGTTGGTAAATAACAGCGCATCAAACCTGTCTAAAAATTTTTGTTCGCGAGCATAAATTTTAAGATATTTTGAGTTTCCTAAAACGGTAACAAAATCGTTAAAGCGCTTGGGCGAGGTCAGTTTTGCAAGCGCAATGACCACAAGGCTGACAACGAGCATAATAATAAAAAAATCGTTTGATATAGTATCCCTAAGCATCCCGTAAAATTATTATAAATATTTTATAAGAAGGGGTAATTATTAAGGAATATTTAAAATAAATAAACGCCTAATACTGTACATTTGCTAAAAACTAATGCATTTTCGTTAAACAAGAAGAATGACCGATACTGTTGTTATCATTCCCACATACAATGAAATAGAAAATATTGAAGCCATTATCAAGGCCGTATTTTCCCAATCGGAAGCTGTACATGTTCTTATTGTAGATGATAATTCTCCCGATTTAACGGGTTTGAAAGTTAAGGAACTTCAAAAGGAATTTCCCGATAGACTGTTTTTGGAAGTGCGTAAACAAAAATCCGGATTGGGCACTGCCTATATCCATGGGTTTAAATGGAGTTTAAAAAGAACCTATCAATATATTTTTGAGATGGATGCCGATTTTTCGCATGACCCTAACGATTTGCCCAAGTTGCATCATGCCTGCCACGTAAAAGGTGCCGATGTAGCTATTGGCTCAAGGTATATAACAGGCGTGAATGTAGTGAATTGGCCCATGAGCAGAGTGCTGATGTCGTATTTTGCTTCCAGATATGTGCGCATCATTACAGGCATGAAAATACACGATACCACCGCTGGATTTGTTTGCTATAAACGCACGGTTTTAGAGTCCATAAATTTAGACACTGTTAAATTTATTGGCTATGCGTTTCAAATTGAAATGAAATTCAAAGCCTATTTGAAAAAGTTTTATATTGTGGAAGTGCCTGTCATTTTTACTGATCGGACCCTGGGAGAATCCAAATTAAGTTCAGGTATTATTTCTGAAGCTATTTTTGGCGTTATTTCAATGAAATTAAAAAGTCTATTTAAAAAGTAGGTACCTATTATGAACCATCCATAAATATAAATTTTATACCCTAAAGAATGCTTAAATGGATGCACCATGTGACCATTGAAAAACAATAAATTGAACACATGAACCATCCATAACTAAATTTTGATACCCTAAAGAATGCTTAAATGGATGCACCATGTGACCATTGAAAAACAATAAATTGAACACATGAAGTTAAAAACAACACTTATTAAAAATGTCCACATTGTAAATGAAGGCATTATTTTTAAAGGCGATATATTAATTGAAGGGGAATATATTAAGGAAGTTAGCGATTCCATAAGTGCAAAATCTTCGGAAGTTTTTGTAATAGATGGAGAAGGAAAATACTTGTTGCCGGGAGCTATTGACGACCAAGTTCACTTTAGAGAACCCGGGTTGACAAAAAAGGCGACTATTGAAACCGAATCCAAAGCGGCCATAGCAGGAGGCATTACCTCGTTTATTGAAATGCCCAACACCAATCCGCAAACTACTACCATTGAAAAATTAGAGGAAAAGTTTGAAATTGCATTAAAAACATCCGCTGCAAACTATTCGTTTATGTTTGGTGGCACCAATGATAATTTGGATGAAATTTTAAAAGTAGATCCTAAAACCGTTGCAGGTTTAAAATTATTTTTAGGGTCTTCAACAGGCAATATGTTGGTTGATGACCCAAAAGTGTTGGAGAAAATTTTTAAAAGTACCAATATGGTGATTTCAGTCCATTGTGAAGACGAAGCAACCATAGAGAGGAATTTCCAAGCGCATTTAGAGAAGTATGGTGAAGATATTCCCGTAAAACAGCATCCTATTATTAGAAGTGAGGAAGCGTGTTATATATCGTCTTCCAACGCCATAAAGTTAGCCCAAAAAACAGGTGCTAGATTGCATGTTTTCCATCTTTCAACAGGGAAAGAAACCAATTTGTTCAGCAATAAAATTCCTTTAAAAGACAAAAAAATAACTGCCGAAGTTTGTATCCACCATCTATGGTTTACAGATGAAGATTACGATAAAAAAGGCACCTTAATAAAATGGAATCCTGCTATAAAAACGTCCAAAGACCGAGAACAATTATGGGAGGCTTTATTGGACGATAGAATTGATGTGATTGCCACCGACCATGCGCCACATACTTTGGAGGAAAAGAAAAACGTTTATACCAAAGCCCCTTCGGGCGGGCCATTAGTGCAGCACGCGGTACCTGCCATGTTGGAAATGTACCATAAAGGGAAAATATCCATTGAAAAGATTGTGGAAAAAATGTGCCATAATCCGGCTATTTTATTTCAAGTGGAAAAAAGAGGATATATAAAGGAAGGCTATTTTGCCGATTTGGTGTTGGTGGATTTAAACAATCCATGGACTGTTAAAAAAGAAAATATTCTATACAAATGTGGCTGGTCGCCTTTTGAGGGCACTACCTTTAAATCGAGAATTACCCATACCTTTGTAAATGGAGGCTTGGTATATCAAAACCCTAAATTTAACGATGTAAATTCTGCTAAGCGATTAACTTTTAATAGATGATGTTAAAACAGATTATTTTATTTCTGGGAATTATTTTGGTTGTTACGTCATGTAATGTTTTTGGAGGTCCCAAAAAACCAAAGGATTTAATTTCCAAAGCAAAAATGGTTGCCATATTAATTGATGCCAGACTAATAAGTTCTTCTAACTCTAAATATAAAGATACGATGCAAAAATATGGGGTTAAATTGGACACCTATGTTTTTGAAAAACATGGAATAGATAGTTTGCAGTTTGCTTTAAGCAACGAATAC
This sequence comes from Mariniflexile sp., assembly GCF_052728615.1. Classification (NCBI taxonomy): domain Bacteria; kingdom Pseudomonadati; phylum Bacteroidota; class Flavobacteriia; order Flavobacteriales; family Flavobacteriaceae; genus Mariniflexile; species Mariniflexile sp. The sequence goes on from NZ_JBFVFE010000001.1 coordinate 11,905, forward strand.
TATGCGTATCGTGCAAAGGATTATGAAGACATTTACAATAAGGTAACAGACAGCTTAGAAACCCTTAAAACAGTATTTAATGAACTGAAATTGAAAGAGGAAAAAGCAAAGATAAAAAGAGAAAAAGACTCTCTAGATTACTTGAAATTGCCAGATTCAATAAGAAGCATTAAAATGGATTCACTATCAAAAAATTCATTGAAAAATAGGCTAAAAAAGGAAGAAAGAGTAATGGTCAAACCTGTTTCAGATAAAGATCTCCAACCTCCAAAATAGTGTCCTTTACATCTTTAAAGTTATAATTTATTACTGATTTTAATTTATCATTACTATAATGGCTTTCTGTGGTTAAAGAATGCGCAAGTTGCTTTGTTAACTGCCTTCGTTTACCCATTAGTTTATGTGCCAACCAATCCAATCTCCAAGCTATATTCAATAATAAACGGCTCGCCATTTTTTTAGGAGGATTTGCTTTTACAGATGCGGCCAAAGTTTGTAAAAACTGCTTGTAAGTCCAGTTTTCTGCTACTAATACATAACGTTCGTTGGTGATGTCACTTTTCATTAAAGCCACCATAGCGGTTACAACATCTTCAACCGAAACAAGTGCTACGGTGCCAGACGTATAATATTTTAAACCGTTATGCGCTCTTTTAAAAAGACTGCCCGTGCCATATTTCCAAATACCAGCACCTAAAATAACACCTGGGTTTACCATTACCATATTTAAACCTTCTTGGGTGCCGCGCCAAACTTCCATTTCCGCACCGTATTTTGTTATGGCATACACATTATTGTCCTCTTCAGGGTTCCAATTGGTTTCTTCGGTAATGGCCTCATTTTTTAAGGGTGTTCCCAAAGTGGCAACAGAGCTTACATAACATAACTTTTTAATGGTATTTGAAATGCAAAGGTTCACAATATTGGCAGTGCCTTCAATATTTGTTTTTCTTAATAAATGGTATTTATCGGGTTCAAAAGATACGAAAGCGGCACAATGGTATACGTATAAAACATCTTTGAACGCTTCAGTCAATGCGGGAATATCCAAAATATCCGCTTGGACCCATTCAATGGATTCAAAAAGGACTTTATAATTGCTGGTGTAGGTGCCAAAAACATCTTTTACTTGCTGTAATTTACGTTCATTCCTGTAAATAGCTCTCACTTTTTCGTTATTGCCCACTAACTTATAAAGTAAATGCGCGCCAACTAAACCGGTACCTCCTGTTACTAAAACCATGCGGCTAAAATAGTGAAAAGCCCCATAACTCGCAAAGCGGGAACTCCTAATATTGCGGTTTATTCTTTTTTTGGGGCTTCAGTGGTTCCCCCTTTGGGGGTAGGGGGCTTTTCTTTGTTTTTATTTTTATCTTTGCCCTAGTTTTAAAAAAATCAAAAAAATAATGATAAGGAATTTTGTTGAAGAATTAACTTGGCGAGGTATGGTACATACCGCAATGCCAGGAGCAGAGGAACATTTAATGGAAAGCATGCGAAGTGCTTATGTGGGTTTCGATCCTACTGCCGATTCTTTACATATTGGAAACTTAGTGCCTATTATGTTACTGGCGCATTACCAACGTTGTGGGCATAAGCCCGTGGCATTGGTTGGTGGCGCTACGGGAATGATTGGCGACCCGTCTGGAAAATCCAGTGAGCGTGCATTATTGGATGAAAAAACCTTACGCCATAACCAAGAAGCCATAAAAAACCAACTGGCCCATTTTTTGGATTTTGAAAATAACGTTGCCAATGCCGCGGTTTTAGTAAACAATTACGATTGGATGAAAAACGTTTCGTTTTTGGAATTTATCCGGGATGTTGGGAAGCATATCACAGTAAATTATATGATGGCAAAAGATTCGGTTAAAAACCGGATTTCTTCCGATTCTTCAGAAGGGATGAGTTTTACCGAATTCACTTATCAACTGGTTCAAGGTTACGATTTTCTTCATTTATATAAAGAAAAAGACTGTTCCATCCAAATGGGCGGAAGCGACCAATGGGGAAATATTACAACGGGCACGGAATTGATTAGACGTATGGCTGGCGGAAAAGGATTTGCCATTACGTGTCCGTTGATCACAAAATCGGATGGTTCAAAATTTGGAAAATCAGAAGGCGGTAATGTGTGGTTGGACGCCAATAGAACGTCGCCCTACAAGTTCTACCAATACTGGTTGAATTCTACGGATGAAGATGCTGAAAAATACATTAAAATTTTTACCTTTTTAACCGAAGAGGACATCACTAATTTAATTAGTGAACATAAAGAAGCACCTCATTTACGCATATTGCAAAAACGTTTAGCCGAGGAAATCACGACCATGGTTCATTCTAAAGATGACTTGGAAAATGCCATAAAAGCAAGTGAGATTCTTTTTGGAAATTCCACGGGAGATGATTTAAAGAAACTTAATGAACAGACTTTTTTAGATGTTTTTGATGGCGTTCCGTTAACTGAAATATCACAAACAGACATAGAATCTGGATTGGATATTATTGCAGCCTTGGCAGAAAAAGGAGGCTTTTTAAAATCGAACAGTGAAGCGCGTCGTGCCTTAAAGGAAAACGCGGTTTCGGTCAATAAAGAAAAAGTACAAGAAGATTATACCATTACCACAAAAGACTTAATAAATAATAAATTTGTGTTGTTGCAGCGTGGAAAAAAGAATTATTTTGTTTTAAGAATGGTTTAAAAAAACAATAAAGCCTAAGTGAGAAACCCAGGCTTTATACTAACCAACCAACTAAAAAAATTAATCTTTCTTTTTCAAAGTTTCATTATAGTCGTTAGTTGTTTTTAGAACTTACAAATAAATAGATCATTTTTTAAATTTTATCTGTTCCCAGTTTTTATTGGCTTTATCTTTTAAAAGTTCTGGATTTTCTTTCTTCCATAATTCCAAAGTATTGGTTCCCCAAGTATTGAACTCATCTTGGCTTCTTCTATTTCCTAAAAAACTACTAAAATTCTTCCATATTTCGTTACCTTTTTTATGCGTAGCGATGCTATGCCTTTCAAAAAGTGCCTCATCTGAACAAATTTTATCTCGTTTTCGGTTAAAAACAAAAAGTCAAGATGAGTTCATTGTAAAATAAATACAGTTTGCCATCTTTTACTAGAAAAGCTTCTGGGTTTATACCCACTTTATCGTTTTTGGCAGCAATGGCATAAGCGCAGTATCCACCATATTGCGGTACAAATTTTTCGGGGTTTTTAGTAAATGTATTTAGATTTTTTTTGGATGAAAATTTATAGTTTATACCATCAAATGTTGTGACGAAATTTTTATGGCCTTCCACAGATTTATTGTCAAAATAAGCAACCACATCGTAACCATTTGCAGCAAATCCTTTTTTTGTATTATAATCGGTAGTCTGCGAAAAACTAACAGAAACAAAGAGTAAAAATAAGGGAACAAGACTTTTCATAAATTGATTTTTATAATAAGTCGGAAAGAAATTTATAAATTACAAAACCATCAAATTACATCCACGAATATCAGAATTATCAAAACGACCTATCACTTCAAAAGTGTCGTTTTCATAAACCCTTCCTAAATCTTGCGTAGCATTAAACGAGCAGGAATTAATATTTGCTAAATCAATCACATTAATGCCTCCAGCTTTTCCTTTGGGGTTTATGGTTAAAGCATCTTCGGTGTCTCGGGTTAAAACACGCATCCAGTTTGGGGTGTTAAAAATGCCATTTCCTTTGGAATACGCCTGACTTAACAATTCGGTCATGCCATATTCAGAATGAATGGTTTCAACACCGAAGCCCTGTTTTAATTGCGTGTGCAGTTCGTCTCTAATCAATTCTTTTCTGCGCCCTTTCATACCACCGGTTTCCATAATAATGGTATGTTTCAAGTTGAATTGATAGGTTTCAACCAAATCCATTAAAGCGAAAGACACCCCAATAAGTAATACTTTTTTTCCTTCGGAATCTAATTTGATCAAAGTATCTTTTAATACTGATATGTTATTTAAATAAAACCCACTCTCAGGTTGGTTGGATTGTTTTATTAAGGCATCAACCATATAAATTAAAGAGGAGCCTTTGCGTTCTAAATAAGATGGCAACAATGCTAAAATTACATAATCCTCAATAGTACCATAAAACTGTTGAAAGCCTTTGGAGAAACTTTGTTCGTAAATTTTTAAATCGGTAACTAAGTGCTTGCTCGATATGCTTCCTGTGGTTCCAGAGCTTGTAAATACTGTTTGTTCAGGTTCTTTTGAACTTAAAACAGGATGGGTTTTAAAAAATTGAATGGGCAAAAACGGAATGTCCACTATCGTTTTTACATCGCTGGGGTGTTTGTACAGCAAATCGCAAAACGAACGATAAACACGGTTGTTTTCAAACTGAAATTTAAAAATTTGCAATGCCAAATCTTCAAATTCTTCTTCGGTTTGAACATTAAAAATGGTGTTTGTGTTTATCATGGAACAAAAGTAGAGAAAATAAAAAAACGTTGCTATTGGCAACGTTCTTAATATTATGATTTTTCAGTGTTGTCTGATAAAAATGTCACTTGTCCTATTTTTAGGATGTATCTCTCGATTATCACCTAGTTTCAACCTCCTAATAAAAATCAAGGATTTCAAAAAGTTTAAAAAAATAGTAAGTGTGTTTATCAATTAGTTACTATAAAGTCTATATTCTAACAGCGGTCTTGAATCTCTACCCGACAAAAATGATTACTTTATCACCAATTTTCTGGTTTCACTTATGTTATCTTCAGTAATTTTTAAGATATAAACACCTTTGCTTAAGTTAGATATGTTTAATTCTTTGCCAGTTAAAACGGTAGAAAACACTTCTTTTCCTAAAACGTTATAAAACTCAATTTTTTTGGTTAAATCACGTTTTGATGAAATATAAATAAATATTTTGCCGTTAGTAACAGGATTAGGGTATATAGAAAGGTCTTCTATATTTTGTTGAATAGAATTCGTGTTAGCGAAACTTTGACTGTGCCCTTGTTGGGCAGTTGCAAATGCTAAAACAAAAAATAAAAGTATAAAGTAGTTTTTTTTCATCTATTCAATTCAATGCCGTAAAGGTATTAAATTACAACAAAAGTGATGCCAAAAAAGTGTTAAAGATAAGTGTGTTTTAACGAAAGATTAATTTACCGTAAACTGTTTGTTACCTTAATGTTATTTATCTTGGAAATTTTATAATATCATGTTATTAGTTCTATCTTTACTTAAATAATTGCGTTTTATTTATTTTTAGGAAATGAAAAAAAAGGACATTAAAATCTTGTTGGTAGACGATGAACCGGACATTTTAGAAATAGTTAGTTACAATCTGTCCAGTGAAGGGTATCAAGTCATTACTGCTGAAAACGGTCAGGAAGCTGTTAAAAAAGCAAAAAAAGAACTTCCTAATTTAATTATTTTGGATGTGATGATGCCCGAAATGGATGGTATTGAAGCCTGCGAAATCATCAGAAAAAATCCTGATTTACAAAACACACTTATTGTTTTTTTAACTGCTAGAGGGGAAGATTACTCGCAAGTTGCCGGTTTTGATGCGGGTGCCGATGATTATATAACCAAACCCATTAAACCTAAAGTATTGGTAAGTAAGGTGAAGGCGCTTTTAAGGCGTTTTAAGGAAGATGACGTTGCCGATACGTTTAAAATTGGTACTCTGGAAATAAATAGGGACGAATACAAAATAACTTCAAAAGGAAAAGAAATTATTTTACCAAGAAAAGAGTTTGAATTACTATCTTTATTGGCGTCAAAACCAGGAAAAGTTTTTAAACGTGATGAAATTTTAGATTCTGTTTGGGGTAACGAAGTTGTTGTTGGCGGAAGGACCATTGATGTCCATATTCGTAAACTTCGCGAAAAAATAGGAGACGATAGTTTTAAAACCATAAAAGGTGTTGGCTATAAGTTTGTAGATTAATGCAGCCAAAATTTAAAAAATCTTATAAGTTTGCGATCATGACATCGCTCTACATCACACTATTTATAACGCTCTTAACGAGTGTTTTTTTATATGCTTATTATGCCATAAACGGTTGGGTTATTTTTGCATTTTCCGCTAGTATGTTCGTGGTTTCTTTTATTGTTATTCAGTATCGGGTAGAACGTTTTATCTATAAACGTGTTAAAAAAATATACGACGATTTAACACTTTTAGAATCTACAACCATATCCAAAGGGGCCATTACCACCGATATGAAAACGCTTACCGAAGAAATAGATAAGTTTGCCCGCGATAAAAAAATTGAAATAGAAACCCTCAAAGTTAGGGAAAACTACCGAAAGGAATTTTTAGGAAACGTTTCCCACGAATTAAAAACACCACTGTTTACCGTCCAAGGGTATGTTTTAACCTTGTTGGATGGCGCCATGAACGACAAAGCACTTAGGGAAAAATATTTGGAAAGAGCGAGCAAAGGGGTAGAAAGACTGGGTTATATTATTAAAGACCTAGATATGATTACCAAGCTTGAAGTGGGCGATTTGAGTTTGAATAGAGAGGTTTTCAACATCGTTGAATTGGTAAAAAATGTGTTCGACATGCTTGAAATGAAAGCTTCAAAAAAGAGGATTACGCTTACATTTGATTCTGATTATTTAAATCCTATTTTGGTGAATGCCGATAAAGAGCGCATCCAGCAAGTATTGGCAAACTTAATTGTTAATTCCATAAAATACGGACGAGAAAAAGGCACCACCGAAGTTAGTATTGAAAACCTGATAAAAAATAGGGTTATTGTAAGAGTTACCGATAATGGTGAAGGTATTGGAAAAGTGCATTTGCCCCGTTTGTTCGAACGTTTTTACAGGGTTGATAAAAGCGGTTCGCGTAAAGAAGGCGGTTCTGGCCTTGGGCTTTCCATAGTCAAGCATATTATAGAGGCGCACGACGAAAAAATATATGTGGAAAGTGAATATGGTGTGGGAAGCGAGTTTTCCTTTACTTTAGAAAAGGCTAAATAACGCTTTAAAATCAACCTCAAAATCAACAGGTTCCAAACCTTTGTAATCATCGGTATCCTTAATTTTATCCATAGTAAAGTCCTCTTGTTTACAACTTGGCACTAAACGCATTTCTGTAAGGCGCTTCGCCAAATATTCCTGTTCAAACTGCCCGGGCGTTGGTATAAAAAAAGCTTTTTTGTTCAGTTTGGCCAAATCCATGATGGTAGTATAACCAGACCTAGATATAACCAAAGCGCTTTCATTTATGGTTTTTTCCAACAAGGCTGAGGTCATAAAATTATAAACCGTCATATTGCCCATCAATTTTATGGTCTGTTCATTTTCCATCACACCCCTAACTACATATACTTTTCCCGGATAGGTTTTAAATTCCGATAAAAGTTTTTCCTCAAGCAAGCTGCGTTGTGGTTCTGGTCCAGAGAGCAAAATCAGTACATCGTTCACAATTTTCAAACCTTTCTTTTCAAACCTGCTTAACGGTCCTATATAAGTTGTTGGTATTTCAAAAGAACCGGCGTACCCTAATTTACCACTAAAATTAATTTCGCCATCCACGTCCGGCACCCAACACGCATCAAATTTTTTAATGGATTTTTCATGGATTTTGGTGCTGATCCATGTGGTATTTCCACTTAATACATGCAACTGGTGCGTTATAAAAACCGAAGGCACCCTTTTATGGTAAAATCCCAAGCGGTTATCAGAAATAATCCCACTAATATTTTGCATTTCAACAATATCCTTAAGCATTTTTTTTTCAGCCTTAATGGCTTTTAACAGTTTAGGGGAGTCTTTAAGAAGTTTCAGCTTTAAAAATTTTCCGTTCCTAGCATAAGTTACGTGGTATGAAGGTAGTTTGATGGTAGATAAGCTCGGGAATTCTTTTTGCAAAAGCATAAGGGCGACCCCATCACTGGCAATAACAGGAACAAAGTTATTTGCAATCAAAGCATTTATAATGGGGATGCATCGTGTGGCATGTCCTAAACCCCAATTCAAAGGTGCTACTAAAATTCTTTTTTTCTTCATGTTTTTGGGCGTGCCCACAAGGGTCGGGCTTTCCATTACAAGTCCTCGCTCTCCCGATAGCTATCGGGATCGCTGTGGGCTTTTCATTGCAGTCCCTCACGCAAATGTCAGCAAATTCAAAGATAAGAATATAAAGGCTTATGTATATTTCCTTAATTTTACCAAATAAATAATAAAAATAAAAAATAGTCAATATCCCGTGGGAAGTAAAAACAAATTAAGAAGATTTAAGGAAAACGAAACTTTTGCAAATGTATTTCAGCCAACAAGAGACGACCTGGTTAATAATCAATGCGCTTTAAAGGGAAGCTGGAATACATCTGTATTTAAAAACGAAAACCCTTTGGTGTTGGAATTGGGTTGTGGAAAAGGCGAATACTCCGTAGCATTGGCAAAAAAATATCCCGATAAAAATTTTATAGGCATCGATATTAAAGGTGCCCGTTTTTGGCGAGGTGCTAAAACTGCGGTAGAAGAAAACATTACTAACGTAGCATTTTTACGCACACAAATTGAACTTATAGATTATGCATTTGCCCAAAACGAAGTAGATGAAATCTGGATAACTTTCCCAGACCCTCAAATAAAATACAAGCGAACTAAACATCGTATGACCAACTCTGGGTTTTTAAAACGCTATAAAACCATACTAAAACCGGAAGGCGTTGTAAACTTAAAAACCGATAGCGAATTTATGCACGGTTATACCCTTGGGTTATTGCATGGCGAAGGGCATGAAGTGCTTTATGCAAACCATAATGTGTACAAGCAAGAAGGCAGCCCGCAGGAAGTTACGAGCATCCAAACCTTTTACGAATCGCAATATTTAGAACAAAACAAACCAATTACGTATATTCGGTTTAAAATTAAATAATTGTGGATGTAACCTTTATCTTCTTTTTAGGATTATTTGTGGCTTTAATAGGTGTTGTCCCACCGGGGTTGTTGAACATGACGGCGGCCAAAATAAGCTTGAAAGAAGGTCATGTTAGGGGGGTTATGTTCTCCATAGGTGTTTGCGTTATTGTTATAGCACAAACCTATTTGGCGGCTATTTTCGCAAGGTATTTAAGCAATCATGTAGAGGTGGTCGATATCTTTCAGCGTGTCGCATTTGTTATTTTTGTGCTTATAACGGTCTATTTTTTACTCATTGCCAAAAAGCAACCACCCCAGGTTGCGGAGCCTCGCATGAGGAGTAAACACAGTCGGTTTTTTCAAGGTGTTTTTTTATCCGGCATTAATGTATTTCCTATTCCGTATCAAGCTTATATGACCATTACTCTGGCATCCTTTGGATGGTTGGATTTTAGCCAGATTAGTATCATAGCGTATGTTGCCGGAGCTGCTATGGGAACCTTTGTGATGCTTTACGTGTATATTTTCTTTTTTGATAAAATTAAGGACAAGTCCATTTCCTCACAAAAAAGCATGAATTATTTAATAGGGGGCATTACCGGAATAATTTCGATTATCACACTGATCCATATCATCAAAGAAATGTAATGTATGCAACCAGAAACGTTGAATTTTTTCGATAAGGTTTACCAAGTTGCCAAATGTATTCCTTATGGTAGGGTTACAAGTTATGGCGCCATAGCCAGTTATTTGGGAGCTTCAAGAAGTGCGCGCATGGTGGGTTATGCCATGAATGGTTCGGTGGGTAAAGAGGTGCCGGCACATCGTGTGGTAAACAGAAAAGGATTGCTAACCGGAAAGCATCATTTTGATGGCACTAATTTAATGCAGCAACTTTTAGAAAGCGAGGGGATCAAAGTTGTTGACAATCAAATCCAAGATTTTGAAACCGTGTTTTGGGAGCCTTCCAAGGAACTGTAATTTTCAAATACCAAATACCACATTTGTAATTTTCTTCCCTTATTTCTTAATTTTTAAAACGAACTCATTTAAACTTTTTACAATTTGTAATACGGAAAACAGTAAATAAATTGCAGATTGTAAATTCTTTAACAAAAACAAAAACACTAAACTTTTGAAAACTAAAACTAAATATCATATGTAACTTTCCCCCTTTAGTTTATGTTTCAAGTTTTTAGAATCTTTCGTGAACAGTTTTGAATTAATTTTTTTCACGTTTAATTCCCCTAAGCTCTCCCTCGTTTCTTTTGATTGGAATTTGGAATTTTACCCCATTATTTCCTAATCCATCAAAAATTTACAAATAATTACAAATCTTGATGATTCATGGAAAAACAACATGTTCACATAAATCATTTCGATAAAAGCCCTTTAAAATCTAAACAATTCTCTCTATATTTGCATATTAGAATCATTCTTAATAATTAAATATTACAGGAAGCAGAAGCAAGATTTAGTCTTTCATTATCTTTATTCTTTTATCTGTTTTCCATTATCCTAAAAAAAATATGAAACTTAATAAAAAAGACATACTTAAAGCCTTGGAAAGTATTACGGTTGCTGGCGAAGGGCAAAACATGGTTGAAAGTGGCGCGGTAACCAATGTGATAACTTTTGGCGACGAGGTTATTGTGGATATCACGATTAAAAATCCGAGTCTACAGGCTAAAAAACGTACCGAAGTAGATATTTTAAAAACCATACACGAGCAGGTTTATGAAAAGGCCAAAATTACAGTGAACGTAAAAGTTAATGCGCCTGCTAAACCAGAAACAAACGTGATTAAAGGGAACTCAATTCCTGGCATCCAAAATATTATAGCAGTAGCATCGGGTAAAGGCGGTGTGGGCAAATCTACCATAACCGCAAATTTAGCAGTTTCTTTAGCTAAAATGGGTTTTAAAGTAGGAGTGTTGGATGCTGATATATATGGGCCCTCCATCCCCATTATGTTTGATGTGGAAGCTGAAAGGCCTTTAGCGGTTAATATGGATGGGAAATCCAAAATGAAACCTGTTGAGAATTATGGCGTAAAAGTTTTGTCCATTGGGTTTTTTACACAACCGGACCAAGCAGTGGTTTGGCGCGGGCCTATGGCAGCAAAAGCCTTAAACCAAATGATTTTTGATGCACATTGGGGCGAGTTGGATTTTATGCTTATTGATTTGCCTCCAGGAACGGGCGATATCCATCTAAGCATCATGCAATCGCTTCCCATTACTGGGGCTGTGGTTGTAAGTACACCTCAAAATATAGCCTTGGCAGATGCCAGAAAGGGGGTGGCCATGTTTCAACAAGAAAGTATAGATGTGCCAGTATTAGGAATTATAGAAAATATGGCATACTTTACGCCTGCCGAATTACCGGATTCTAAATACTATATTTTTGGTAAAGAAGGCGCTAAAAATTTAGCGGAGGATTTAAAAGTGCCCTTTTTAGGAGAAATACCTTTAGTGCAAAGTATAAGGGAAGCGGGTGATGTAGGACGTCCGGTGGCGTTACAAACAGCAACACCTTTAGAACGGGCTTTTGAAAAATTAGCACAAAATGTGGTGCAGGAAGTAGTAAATCGTAATGAGAATTTACCGCCAACCGAAGCTATAAAAATTACGGACATGGCTGGATGCGGAGCTGTTAAAAAGAAATAATCTATTTTGAAACTTTGTCAAAAGCTAAAAATAAATCGTCATTACGTCCCGATAGCTACCGGGAGAAGAGAAGAAGTAATCTGACTAATTTTTACAGATTGCTTCGTACCTTGCAATGACGTTAACTAGCATTTTTGAAACAGTTTCTTAAGTTGAAAAAAAAAGAAATAAATGACTACAGAAGAGTTAAGAGTCAATATTGAAAAAGCGCTGGACGAAATTCGTCCGTTTTTGCAAAGTGATGGCGGTGATATTTCATTATTATCTATTGAAGATAATGATACCTTGGTTAAGGTTCAGTTAAAAGGAGCTTGTGTAGGTTGCAGCGTGAATCAAATGACCTTAAAGTCCGGAGTTGAAATGACCATAAAAAAATATGCCCCTCAGATTGAAAGTGTCGTAAATGTGCTCAATGAGTAATAAAGAAAAAAAAAGAGGCTGTCAAAAGACGTTATTTTTAAGTTGTTAGGTTGAACTTGTCGAAACCAATTGCAGATTATCACTAAGTTGATATATTTTGACAGAGGCCTGTGCTGAGCGAAGTCGAAGTACTCAATATGACATAGAACTATACTTTTGAGAAAGCCTCTTTTTCATCTTTTTGTTTATATTGTTTTTTTTCTCGCCTTTAAAAAGTATCTAAATTATTGGCAAGTTCAAAACGTCTTATTTCTAAAATAATCTTCAAAACAATAAGGCATTACAATACTGTTGACTTCCAAATAGATCATTTTTTAATTAGCTAGAACAACAAAATTATTTAGTGATATAAAAATAAATATGTAAATTTAACAAAACTAAAATTTAAATAAAATGGCAAGTAACGAGTTTAAAAAGGGCATAAAATTCTCTTTTAACAATAGTATTGATTATAATGATAAAGCAGTAGTAAGTAAACATATTTTAAAAAAAGATAATGGAAATATTTCATTATTTGCTTTTGATAAAGGAGAAGGATTAAGTGAGCATACCACACCTTTTGATGCCTTGGTTTATATAGTTGACGGAAAATCGGAAATTACTATTAATGGTGTCTCAACTATTTTAGAAGCTAATGAAACAATAGTAATGCCTGCAAAAGTTCCGCACGCTTTAAAAGCTGTAGAAAAATTTAAAATGGTTTTAACTATGATAAAATGAAAATTTAATATATGGCGATTAAAAGGCACCAATCTTTACAGGAATTTTCTAAAGACCATTATCAGGCGTTATTACTTTGTTGAAAAATTAAAGTTGGACTGTCAAAAGAAATAGCACTGAATAGAATTAAAGTATATATTGAACCCATCTTGACTTTTTCTATTTCCAAACAAATTTTAACCAAAGTCGTATCAACTGCCTTATCAAAAACCACCTTTCTATATTTTGAAGGACAGACAAAATGATAAAGCAATACTGTAACAGTATGCGATTTGTTCATGTATTGACTCTCTGCTATAAGTAAATATAATATTTACGCTGCAAGCTGCGGGGAATTAAACCCTAAGAGATTAAATATTTACATTTATGCACTTTTCAGGTTGACGGAAATTTCACTTTTCAAACAGCTTGTTTTTGTGAATTTAAGATTTTTTTAAGGAAAAACTAATGTTAAAACAATTCCTATCAGAAAAAAGCCGAAATAACGGTGTATAATTCTCAAATAAAAATTTGTTGATTTTTTATTGTTCATAAATTACTATTTACTATTGTTTTAATTGAACTCATCTTGACTTTTTGTTTTTAACCGAATCCCGATATATCGGGATGTTCAGATGAGTCTATTTTTGAAAGGCATAGCATCGTTACGCATAAGAAAATAGACGAAATATGGGCGAATTTCAGCCATTTTTTAGGAAATAGAAAAAGTTAAGATGAGTTCGATATTCATTTTTTGGAGATTGGAACAGATAAGAATCATGTACATTTTTTACTTCAATCAGTTCCAATGCAAAGTCCAACTCAGATTATAAAGATGCTTAAGAGCATAGCAGCAAGAGAAATTTTTGAAAAGCATCTGGAATTTTTTGGTCAAGCGGATACTTTGTGAATACAGTTAGCAAATTCGGAGATGAAAGTGCCATATCCAAATATGCTCGAAATCAAGGAATGGAAAAAAATTATGATATTTTGCACAAGGTAAAACAATTAGCGTTGTTCTGATTTTTTAGATACATCGTATGCTTGCATCGAGGTAGTTCATTTGAAGATTAGCAAATATTGTATTTTACAAAATTAACCTTAATTATTAGTTAATGTTTAAAACACTGTAATAATTATATTTATCTTTAGATAGGATTACCAATATAGATATGGGTTCTGGATACTTTCAAGAGTTACATGAAATTTATTAGAACCCATCCTAACTTTAAAAGGAAAAAGATGAGTATGTCTTCTACAATAACTACAGATGTCTTAATAATTGGAGGTGGACCTTCAGGATTGGCTACTTCAATCCATTTAGCCAATAAATTAAAAAGCAAAGCCCTTAACAACAGGATCATATTAATAGAAAAAGGAAGTTCTATTGGAAGCCATATTTTGTCCGGAGCGGTCATTAAACCTGCAGTTTTTAAAGAACTACTGCCTGAAATTGATTTTTCTGAAATTCCGTTTAATGCAAAAGTAACCAAAGACAGTACTGTTTTTTTAAGGGAAAACAGCCATATAAAATTACCGATTCATGTTCCGTATATGAATAACATGGGAAATTATATTGGCTCTTTGGGGCAAATTTGCAAATATTTAGCAGAAAAAGCTGAAGAAAAAGGCGTAGAAATTTATACGGGTTTTGCACTAGATGAAATTTTGTATAAAAACGGAAAAGTTATTGGAGCCAAAACAAAGGATACAGGCATTGACCACAATGGACAACAATTGGAAAATTTTCAAGAAGGAAATCGCATTGAGGCTAAAATTACCATCTTCGCAGAAGGGACTCGTGGCAGTCTAACAAAAATGCTTATTGAAAAATTTAAACTGGATCAAGGTAAAAACAAGGAAATTTATTCATTGGGCTGTAAAGAAATTTGGGCCCTTCCCGAAGGTAATATAGCTGCTGGTCAAGTATTCCATACTATGGGATATCCTTTAAACAGTAAGGAATTTGGAGGAGGGTTTATTTATGGATTAAAGGATAACAAAGTTGCGCTGGGTTTGGTTGTTGGGCTTGATTATAAAGATCCTACTTTTAATGTTCATGCGGCATTTCAAATATGGAAAACCAGCTCGTTTGTTTCAAAAATTTTGAAAGGTGGTAAATTATTGGAGTTTGGAGCAAAAACTTTACCAGAAGGAGGTTATTATGCCATTCCAAAATTATATGTTGACAATGCCATGATAGTTGGCGATAGCGCAGGCTTTGTTACAATGCCAGCACTTAAAGGCATTCATTTAGCTATTAAGTCCGGAATGTTGGCCGCAGAAACGGCGAGTATTGCTTTGGCTTCAAACGATACATCGGCCAAAAGCCTACAACACTATGAAAGTTTAATTAAAAACAGTTTCATTCATAAGGAAATGTATCCCGTTCGTAACTTCCGTCAGGGATTTTCCAAAGGACTTATTGTTGGGGGCTTACATTTTTTAACACAGCTCATTACAGGTGGTGCCGGTTTATTTGGAAAACTCACAACACATGCCGACAGTGAAACAACATCAAAGCTTAATGAATTTAAAAAGAAAACCTTTAAAGAACGGTTTAAAGGAAAATTGGAATTTGATAAAGTTTTAACTTTCGATAAGGTTACCGATGTATTTTATTCAAGAGCAAACCATGATGAAGAACAGCTTGTTCATTTACATGTTAACAATCCGGAAAAATTCAAAGATGTCAACATCAAGCAATATGGAGCACCTTGCCAATATTTTTGTCCGGCAGAAGTTTACGAGATTCACTTAAGCCAAGAAGGACATCAGGAATTAAGAATACACGCAGAAAATTGTGTGCACTGTAAAACCTGTGACATCAAGTCGCCCGAAAATGGAATTACATGGGTAATCCCAAATGGAGGCAATGGTCCTGAATACGAAAACATGTAATAATTAAAGAATAAACTGCTATGGCACTAACAATAATAAGTTTAATAAAACAAGTACCGATTCCAAGTGAAATGAGAATGGGAGACGATGGTTTGATGGACAGAACAAAAGCAAAATCAATAATCAATATTGATTGTCAGTTTGGTTTAGAAGCAGGTTTGCAACTCAAAAAGCAATATCCCGATGCCCGATTAATCGTTTGCTCTATGGGACCTAAAACCTTTAATAAGGCCCTTCAAAAAGCAATTTCCATGGGTTATGACGATGCCTATCTTTTATCAGACCGAAAACTTGGTGGGAGTGATACTTTTGCTACCGGATTAGCTATTGCTACAATGCTCAAGCATTTAGGGTTTGATAAAAATTCAAAAGACCCATTTATTGTTTTAGCAGGTAGGCAAACCAGTGATGGAGACACAGCTCATGTTCCTTCGCAAGTGGCTGAAAACATCGGCGTTCCGCAGGCCACATTTGTTGAAAGCCTAAAAGCCGATGGCAATGGGAATGTCATTGCAAAAAGAATTATTGAAGGAGGTTATCAAATGATGAAGTTGCCAATTCCTTGTGTGATATCTATGACACCTACCGGAATTCCACCACGCAAACCTTCATTGATTGGCGTAATAAAAGCAAGGCATTTAGAAATCACCACTTTTGGAATTGACGATATTGGATTGGGAACAGAAAAAATTGGTATTAGTGGTTCGCCAACCATAGTAGCAAAAGTAGTTAGCATTGTAAGTGAACGACCACCCGTTACAATGTCCGAAGGACACAATGAAGCTGAATTGGTAGATAACATGATTTCTAACTTTAAAAAAGGAGGGAATGTACTGGAGAAACAAGAATTGGATTCAAAAAAAGATATAGAACGTCCAGATTTTCCGGAAAAAGACTTTCGAAATGGTGCCAAAGGAATTCTTACTTGGGCAGAACTCACCAATGGTAAAATTTCCACACCATCATTAGAGTTGTTAACTCCGGCAAAGGAATTGGCAAAACAATTGGGCAACGATACCAAAGTGACGACTTTAGTTATAGGTAAAAAGGTTCAGCATTTGGCTCAAACTTTTATTGAACACGGTTCAGATGAAGTTATTTTTGTTGAAAATGATAAACTTGAAGAATATCTAGTGCTTCCTTTTACCTCTATTTTTGATCAAGTCATTAAATTAAAAAACCCTGAAATCGCATTGTTTGCAGCAACTACGTCCGGCCGTGAATTGGCGCCTCGAATTGGCTCAAGATCAAAAAGTGGAGTCACCGCAGACTGCACAGCATTAGAAATTGGAGAATATGTAAATAAAAAGGAAAAGGTAATTTACAAGCCAATTCTTGAATCACGACGCCCAACTTATGGTGAAAGTAAACTGGCAACAATTTTAGGATTTGATTGTCCTCAAATTTCAACCGTACGAGGAGGTACGTTTAAAGTTCCAAAAGAGGTTGTTGGCCGCCAAGGCATTATTTCCAGCTTTAAGCCTGTACTTGAAAATTTAGATTTTGCTGTTGAGATCATTGAAACTGTTATAGGTGAAGGCGGATTACAAAACCTATTTAAAGCAGATATTATTGTTGATGGAGGCAGTGGAACCACTGTTGATGGATTAGCACTAGTTAAAAAATTAACAGAAGAACTACAAAACCAAGGAATTAACGCAGAATGGGCTTGTTCTCGTGTAGTTGTTGACCAAGGTATTGCAGAATATGCTAGACAAATTGGACAAACAGGGAAAACGGTTCGCCCTAAAGTGTATATTGCCGTTGGGGTATCTGGGGCAATTCAACACATTGCTGGTATGAAAGAGTCTGAAAAGATAATTGCAATCAATCACAATCCAAAAGCATTTGTTTTTAACTATGTAGATTTTGGAATTGTTGGAGAATACCAAGATATTTTGCCTGTATTAATTGAGCGTGTAAAGGCAGGGTTTACTTTCGGGATTGAACCAGAAACCAAAGAAAAAGCAAAGGCAATTACCGCTAACCTTAACCAATGATTTTTTCTCGTCTTAAAAAAGTATCTAAATTATCTATCAGCAGCATCAAAACAATTACTAACGTTTGAAATTTCATTGGAAAAGCGCTGGACGAAATTCGTCCCTTTTTGCAAAGTGACGGTGGCGATATCTCTTTATTGTCTATTGAAGATAATGATACCTTGGTTAAGGTTCAGTTACAGGGTGCATGCGTTGGGTGCAGTGTAAATCAAATGACCTTAAAGTCTGGAGTTGAAATGACCATAAAAAAGTACGCGCCCCAAATAGAGCGCGTACTTAATATTCAAGCTTAAGAATTAAAAAAAGTTAGACAGTTAAATGATTTTTTGCTGTCTTAAAAACGTATCCAAGCTATCTGCAATATCAAAACAATTGTTGATTTTTGAAACATTATTGCAATATTTTGAATCTAAATCTGGGGAAGATTTACAATCAAAATCTGATAAATTCACTTTTTCGAATTCTTTATTGATAAGTTTGCATTGCCGGTAAAGGCTATCTATCGTTTTGTATTCTCTGGGGTCAACATCATTTTTCAAAAGAAAGCCTCTTAAATAGTTTTCAATGGCAAATTGGGAATTCTTGCAAACTAAAAAGGTAACAATATCTTCTTCTGGCTTGAAAAGTTCTTTATTGGCCTGATTTAATTTTTGGGCAGCATTTAAAAAAAATTTATTAGCGTCGTTTTCCATAATAAATAAATTTATATTGAACTCGGTTAACTACAAGTATTATAAACTCTCCATGCCTTAAATGATAGCATGGAGAATTTATTTTTAAAACGCATGTGCAATTCAAACATGGTTACATATCTCTATAAAGTTCTAAACGTTCCCATTTAGAATTAACCTCGGTTTGGGCTTGCTCAAGAAGCTTAGCTCCAAGTTCTGCATCGTCTTTAACAACTCTAGTAAAACGGGTTTCATTATACATAAAGTCTTTTAGAGGAATTGATGGCGCTTTAGAATCGAGCCTAAATTTCTTGCCTTTTGGTAACGAAGGGTTAAATCTAAACAATGGCCAATAACCGGATTCAACGGCTTTTTCTTGTTGTTCTACACCATGTTTCAACTCATAACCATGTTCGATACATGGCGAATAAGCAATAATTACAGAAGGTCCAGGATACGCAGCCGCTTCTTCTATGGCTTTGAGCGTTTGTAAATCTTTGGCGCCAATGGCCACTTGTGCTACATATACGTTTTGGTAAGAAATTGCTTGTAATGCTAAGCTTTTCTTACTGGTTCGTTTGCCTGATACCGAGAATTTGGCACTGGCACCTAATGGCGTTGCTTTTGATGTTTGGCCACCGGTATTGGAATATACTTCGGTATCTAAAATCATGATATTAATATCTTCTCCAGAGGCTAAAACATGATCGACACCGCCATATCCAATATCGTATGCCCAACCATCGCCACCAAGAATCCAAACAGCTTTTTTGCGTAAGTATTCAGTTAAATGATTTAACTTAATGGCATCTTCGTTATCAATAATTTCCAATGTTTTTTTAAGTTCTAAAATATCGGCGTGTTTTTTGGCTTTTTCGGTTTCAGTTTCTTCAGTATTATTTAAAATAGAATCCACAATTTCACTGCCTACCAATAATTCTAGCGATTTTAATAAATCAACCGCTATTTCCTGTTTTTTAGTAAGTGCCAATCGCATGCCCAAACCAAATTCGGCATTATCTTCAAATAGTGAGTTTGCCCATGCCGGCCCTCTGCCAAAAGCATTGGCTTTGTATGGTGTTGATGGTAAATTTCCGCCATAAATGGATGAGCACCCAGTTGCATTCGCTATTAAAATGCTATCGCCATACAATTGGGTAAGCAATTTAATATAGGTTGTTTCGCCACAGCCAGAACAAGCACTAGAGAACTCAAATAATGGTTCTAAAAACTGTGATCCTTTTATGTTGGTAATTTGCAATTCGTTTCTATCGTAGTAAGGAAGGTTAACAAAATAATCCCAGTTAATGGCTTCTTCTGTTTTAACATCCAGTTTTTTCCTCATGTTAATGGATTTGAAATCTTCAACCTCTTTACTAACGGCAGGACAAACCGCTACACATAAATCGCAACCGGTACAATCTTCCGGAGACACTTGCAACACATACGATTCTTTTTCGCTATCAAAAGGCCGTCCTTTTGCAGGAACCGCTTTTAACGATGCAGGAGCATCTGCTAAAATACCGTTTGAAACAACTTTAGAACGGATGGCTGCATGCGGACAAATAACCACACATTTATTACATTGCGTACATAGGTTTTCATCGTCCCAAACAGGAATAAAATCGGCAATACCACGTTTTTCGTATTGTGTGGTTCCAGTTGGGAACGTGCCATCAATGGGGAATGCGCTTACGGGAAGTTCGTCGCCATTACCTGCCAAAATTCTTTCCAATACTTCTTTAACAAATCCGTCAGGGGCATCGGTCATCGCAGACAATAAAGGCTTAGCGCTGCTTGACGCTTTAGGATACGCCACTTTTTGCAGATTTTCAATAGCTTTATCCACTGCATTAAAATTCATTTTCACCATTTTTTCCCCTTTATGGGAATACGATTTTATAATGGCGTCTTTAATTTTTTGAATAGCCTCTTCTTTTGGTAAAATCCCTGAAATTGCAAAAAAACAGGTTTGCAGCACCGTATTGGCGCGTTTGCCCAAATGGGCATCTTGAGCTACTTTACTGGCATCGACAATGTAAAATTCAGCTTGTTTTTTAATGATTTCCTTTTGAATTTTACCTGGTAATTCGTTCCAGATTTCATCTTTTGGAAATGGGGAGTTTAATAAAAATGTGCCACCTTGTTTTAGGTCGGACAGCATATTGTGTTTTTCAATAAAATTAAACTGATGGCATGCTATAAAATCGGCCTTATCAATTAAATAGGTAGAATGGATGGGGTCTGGGCCAAAACGCAAATGCGAAATGGTTCGGGCACCCGCTTTTTTAGAGTCGTAAACAAAGTAACCTTGCACATAATTATCGGTGGTTTCTCCAATAATTTTAATCGAGTTTTTGTTGGCTCCCACCGTACCGTCAGCGCCTAAACCATAAAACATGCAGTTAATGGTATTGCGTTTTATGGCAAAATCTTCATCAATCTCTAAATTGGTAAAAGTAACATCGTCGATAATTCCAACGGTAAAATGGTTTTTAGGTTTGGCTTTTAATAATTCGTCATAAATACCTTTTACCATTCTGGGGTTGAATTCTTTAGAAGACAATCCATAACGTCCACCAACTACTTGGGGCATGGTTCTGCCACTTTCATTCAGTGCTGTAATAACATCCAAATATAAGGGCTCGCCAATACTTCCAGGTTCCTTGGTCCTGTCTAAAACAGCTATTTTTTTAACGGTTTCAGGAAGTGCTGTTGCAAATCTCTCAATTGAAAAAGGCCTGAACAAACGAATTAATAAAGCACCCACTTTTTCGCCGTTGTTAACCATTTCATTGACCGTTTCCTTAACGGCGCCTTCGCCTGAACCCATAATGATGATAACACGTTCTGCTTCCGGATGCCCGATGTAATCGAATAAGTTATAGCGCCGCCCAGTATGGGCGTAAAATTCGTCCATGGTTTTTCTAACTATTTCCGGCACGCTTTCGTAATATAAATTGGCAGCTTCACGTGCTTGGAAAAACACATCGGGGTTTTGCGATGTACCTCTAACAACAGGATGGTCAGGATCTAAAGAACGTTTTTTGTGCTCCATAATTTGGCCCTCTGGCATCATTGCTTTAATAATACTATCAGGAATGGCATCTATTTTTGAAATTTCATGGGATGTTCTAAAACCATCAAATATATTAAGGAAAGGCACCCTTGATTTTAATGTGGCCACTTGGGAAATGAGAGCAAAATCTTGCGCTTCTTGAACCGAACTTCCAAATAGCATAGCAAAGCCTGTTTGCCTTGTTGCCATAACATCGGAATGGTCGCCAAAAATAGAAAGTGCATGGGTAGCTATGGTTCTTGCCGCAACATGGATAACAGTTGGTAATAATTCGCCCGCTATTTTGTACATGTTAGGGATCATTAAAAGCAACCCTTGCGATGCGGTAAAGGTAGTGGTCAATGCGCCTGCTTGCAATGAACCATGGACTGCACCAGCAGCACCACCTTCACTTTGCATCTCAACGATTCTTGGAATATTGTTCCATATATTTTTTTGTCCTTCCGAACTGTAAACATCAACGTGTTCGCCCATTGGAGAAGCAGGGGTAATGGGGTAAATAGCACAAATCTCATTGGTTTTATGGGCTATCCTTGCAACCGCTTCGTTGGCGTCGCAGATTAGTTTTTCAAACTCTTTTTCCATAATAGACATATTTTAATTAATCTCACATTTTTATATGTTGCAGATGTGAAATTATAAACTATTTAGCTCAATTTCTATGACTTATGTCAGTTAATCAATTTTTAGTGCTGTGATCCTGTACTTATTTTTTGGGTGTACGCCAAATTTCCCTAAAACCGGAATCTTGACCCTGCAAGGTTCTGGAAACCTGGTAGGTCTTGAAGGGTGAATCCGGGGTCAAAACAAGGTCTTAAAGTATCCCGTAGGTTTCGTCCACATTCAGGGTTGTTAGTGGGAACCATATTTGTTATCGGACGAATTCCTAAAAAGGGAAATTTGTTGACACCCTATTTTTTCGAATGACCTCTGAATTTGATTGTTCTTTGTATAAGGAAGATGGCACATTCTTTTTGAAAAAAAAAATGGAACTATCAGACTTTTGTCGAAACAGTTCCACCAATCAAAATGTTCAATGAAAATATAGCGCTATAAAGTAATACAACGTTATAAAGAAATTTTAAAAAAGACAGGTATTATATTCCTGTTTATTCGCCGTGCAACCAAGCCTTTTTGTTAAGTAAAGCATCTTCAGTCTCGACATGGTTTGTGTCGGGTACGCAACAATCAACCGGACAAACAGAAGCACATTGTGGCTCGTCATGAAACCCCTTGCATTCTGTGCATTTTTCAGGAACAATAAAATAAAATTCATCTGAAATAGGGTCGTTTTCCGCATCAGCATCAACTTCTCCACCGCTAGGAAGTTTTACTATGCCTTTTAATGCTGTTTCATCGGCATAGGCCCATGCCTGATCTGGTTCGTAAATTGCATTGTTAGGACACTCTGATATGCAGGCATCACAGTTTATGCATTCGTCTGTTATTATAATTGCCATAATTTGTATAGTTTAAAATGAGTAAACATTTGTAAAAATATATTTCATTTTAGAATTTTAATGTGACAAATATCATATTTCAAATTAAAAAGTGAAATTATCTTTGAAATTTATGTACACTATTTATCGGTTTTTTGATAAATTTAGTTAATTTTTTCAAATTATTACAATTTATGACAACAGCAAAAGCAGATCGCGAATCAGAATTACTAAAGGCGGTTATTATTAGGTTTGTCGGAGATTCTGGCGATGGCATGCAGTTAACGGGCACCCAGTTTTCAGATACCTCTGCCATGTTTGGTAATGATATAGCAACTTTTCCTAATTATCCTTCAGAAATTAGAGCGCCCCAAGGAAGCCTTTATGGGGTTTCGGGTTTCCAGGTGCATATAGGCAGTGTAGAGATAAGTACACCGGGCGATGAATTGGATTTGCTGGTTGCCATGAACCCTGCGGGGTTAAAAACAAATTTGTATGCAGTAAAACCCGGGCATACTATTATTGTTGACACCGATGCCTTCAACAAGAAAAATTTAGAAAAAGCACAGTACAGCTCAAACCCATTGGAAGATGGTAGTTTGGAAAACTACAGGGTTATCCAGGTGGCCATGTCCTCGTTAACTAAAGAGGCACTAAAAAATATTGAAGGTTTAGACAATAAAGATATTGCGCGAACAAAAAACATGTTTGCTTTAGGAATGGTTTATTGGATGTACAATAGATCGACAAACCACACCATAGATTTTTTGAATAAAAAATTTAAAGCAAAACCACATATCATTGAAGCAAATACCAAAGTGCTCAACACAGGTTTTTATTTTGCTGAAACCTTGGAGTTGATTCCGAACGCATATACTATTTCACCGGCTAAAATGCCAGCAGGAACCTATAGAATCATTATGGGCAATACCGCTACAGCCTGGGGTTTTTTGGCCGCTGCGGAAAAAGCGGGATTGGAACTGTTTTTGGGTTCTTATCCAATTACGCCAGCAACAGATATTTTGCATGAATTGGTAAAACACAAGCATTTTGGTGTAAAGGCATTTCAGGCCGAAGATGAAATTGCCGGAATAACCTCAGCAATAGGCGCTTCGTTTGCGGGCGATCTGGCCATTACAACAACTTCTGGCCCTGGTTTAGCATTGAAAGGAGAGGCCATAGGGTTGGCTATGATGATTGAAACACCTTTAGTTGTTGTTAATGTGCAGCGCGGAGGGCCATCAACAGGGTTACCTACCAAAACAGAACAATCCGATTTATTACAAGCACTCTATGGTAGAAACGGCGAAAGCCCTGTAATAGTTTTAGCGGCAAGTACCCCTGCTAACTGTTTTGATATGGCTTATGAAGCGGCAAAACTTTCTGTTGAGCACATGACTCCTGTAATTTTATTAACAGATGGTTACATAGCCAATGGTTCGGCGCCATGGAAAGTTAAAAGCGTTAACGAAATGCCCGAAATTAAAAATAATATTTTAAAACAGGCTGCTGATGGTTGGCATCCTTATGATAGAGATGAACAAACACTTGCCAGGAAGTGGCCTATTCCGGGAACCAAGGGTTTAGAGCACCGTATTGGTGGTTTAGAAAAAGATAGAGTGACCGGAAATGTGTCGTATGTTCCGGAAAACCATGAATACATGACTAAAATCAGGGCCGAAAAAATAAAACGCGTTCAAAATTACATCCCAGACTTAACCACCGAGTTTGCCAGCAGTGGCGATTTATTGGTTATTGGCTGGGGCGGTACTTATGGGTCGTTGCATTCAGCAGTCAAACATATTAATGAAGCAGGGTATAAGCATATAGGTTATGCGCATTTTAAATATATAAATCCGCTGCCTAAAAACACAGAGGCCATTTTAAAACAGTTTAAAAAAATTGTGGTCTGCGAATTAAATAGTGGCCAGTTTGCCAAAGTATTAAAAATGAACTTTAATGGATTGCCCTTGTCTCAATTTAATAAAATACAAGGATTGCCATTTGGAAACAATGAATTAATTGAAACATTTAAACAATTGGTTAAATAACATGGAAGCAATAGTTGAAAATAAATATACCTATAAGGATTTTGAAAGCAATCAAGAAGTAAGGTGGTGCCCAGGATGCGACGATTATGTTATTTTACGTTCCATGCAGAAAGCCCTCCCAGAAATGGGCGTTAAAAAAGAAGATGTCGTGTTTATTTCCGGTATTGGGTGTTCATCCAGATTCCCTTATTACATGGATGTCTATGGGATGCATAGCATCCACGGTAGAGCACCTGCCATCGCAACCGGTGTAAAATTAGCAAACCCTAGTTTAAGTGTTTGGGTCATTACTGGCGATGGCGATTCCATGGCCATTGGCGGCAATCATTTTATTCATGTATTGCGTCGAAACATCAATTTAAACATCATCCTTTTTAACAATGAAATTTATGGCTTGACCAAAGGTCAGTTTTCTCCAACCTCATTAATAGGGCAAAAAACAAAATCGTCGCCTTACGGAAATACACAACCCCCTTTTTCGCCAGGTGAACTGGCCATAGGGGCACAAGCACGTTTTTTTGGAAGAATAGGAGGTAACACCCCAAAGGAAATGACCCAAATGTTTATTGATGCCGAAAAATTTAAGGGCACTTCTTTAATTGAAGTGCTTCAAAATTGCGTAATTTTCAATGATGGGTGCTTTACACAATATACCGATAAAAATGTAAGGGAGGATAAGCAGTTATTTGTTGAACACGGAAAACCAATGGTGTTTGGAAAAAACAAAGACAAGGGGCTTGTTTTAAACAGATTGAAATTAGAAGTCGTAACCCTAGGGGAAAATGGCATAACAGAAAAAGACCTATTAGTGCACGATGCCAAAGAACAAGACCCTACGTTGCACCAAATGTTGGTTAGATTGCAGTATCCGTTAGTAACCGGCATTATAAGAAGTTGCGATGATATAACATTGGAAGAACGCGAAGATGTGTTAACCGCCGAGGTTAAATCTAAATCGAAATTCAGAAAAACGGATGATTTGTTTTTCTCTGGGGATATTTATGAAATTAAATAAAAAAGGTATATAAATGGGATCAGAAGCTATCATTGTATTTTTACTTGCCGGAATTGTATTGGTTGCCGGGGCAAATTTTATGTCGAACATGATTTCCCATAAATCAGACAATCCTCAAAAACGAGAGCCTTATGAAAGCGGGATGACCACCATTGGGTCAACTTGGGTCCAATTTAAAGTAGGGTATTATCTCTTTGCTATTTTGTTTTTAATCTTTGATGTTGAGGTGGCTTTTTTAGTGCCTTGGGCTGTTGTTTTTAAGGATTTTGGAGCCATTGGCTTTATTGAGATACTCGTTTTCTTATTTATTTTATGTTTAGGGTTAATGTATGCATGGAAAAAAGGAGCATTAAAATGGGAATAGACGACAAAAAAAGGTACCTCTCTGAAGTACAGGACAGAGACCATAAATTTCCAGAAGATTTTCCCGGAAAAGTTATTCCGGCAGGAAATGGCGCCAACGTAATTGTTACCTCATTGGACAAAATAATCAATTGGGGCCGATCAAATTCACTCTGGTCCCTTTATTTTGGAACCAGTTGCTGCGCTATTGAAATGATGCAAACCGGGGCCGCTCGACATGACTATTCTAGGTTTGGTTTTGAAGTAGCACGACCTTCACCAAGACAGGCCGATCTAATTATTATTGCAGGAACCATTGTAAATAAAATGGCTCCGGTATTACGTCGTTTGTACGATCAAATGGCAGAACCAAAATACGTCATTGCCATGGGGGCTTGTGCCATTTCCGGCGGCCCATTTTTCTATAACACCTATTCGGTAGTGAAAGGAGCAGACCACGTAATTCCGGTCGATGTCTATGTGCCTGGTTGCCCACCAAGGCCCGAAGCACTTTTAGAAGGCATGTTGATGCTTCAGGATAAAATTAGAACCGAAAGCATGAAACATAAAGAAAATCCTATTGACGGATTTGATGAAGGTAAATAAATAAGAAGTTATGACCAATGAAGCGTTACAAAGCTTAATAAGCAGCTGGATTCCAGATTTAGAATTTTCTGAAGAAGCATCTCAATTTTTAAATATAACTGTTTCGCCAGAAAACCTTCATCAATTAATGACGGATTTAAGGCATAATAAGGAAACAAGTTTTGATTATTTATTCTGTTTAAGTGGCGTTGACTGGCAACCGGAAATAGGGGTTGTATATCATTTGGAATCAACAAAATATCGACATATCGTAGTTGTAAAAGTTAATGCTGAAGATAGAGAAAATCCAAAACTGGATTCTGTTTGCGATATATGGAGAACGGCAGAATTTCATGAGCGTGAAGTGTTTGATTTCTTCGGAATAACATTCAATAACCACCCCAATTTAAAACGTTTGTTTTTAACCGATGAATGGGAAGGGTTTCCACTAAGAAAGGATTATGAAGACGATATTAATATGGTTATTAAATAGATGGTTATGGAAGAAGTACTGGTTAATAACAACTTTAAATCGGAAGAATATTTTATTAACATGGGGCCACAGCATCCGGCAACTCATGGTGTTTTAAGACTATTGTTAACCATAGATGGCGAAATTATTAAAAAAGTGGATCCAGATTTGGGGTACATACATCGATCCATTGAAAAAATGTGTGAGCGAGATAGCTACCAGCAAATTGTGCACCTTACAGACAGAATGGATTATCTGTCTTCGCATATAAATAACGAAGCGGTTTGTTTAACCGTGGAAAATGCCCTTCAATTGGAAATTCCAGACCGCGTAAAAGTTGTTAGAACCATTCTTGGTGAGTTGACCAGAATTGCTTCCCATTGTTTGTGGTGGGGCGTCATGGGAATGGATGTTGGTGCATTGACAACCTATTTTTATGGGTTTAGGGACCGGGAAATGATCAATGACATTTTTGAGGAAACCTGTGGTGCCAGATTGACCATGAACTATAATATTCCCGGTGGTTTAATGTTTGATATCCACCCAAATTTTGTTAAAAGGACCAAAGCGTTTATGGCTCATTTTAAAACGAAATTACCAGAGTACGATACTTTGTTAACGGGCAACGTCATCTTTCAAAAAAGAACCAAAGGTGTAGGGGTCTTAACTAAAGAAGATGCCATTTCATTCGGGGCTTCCGGTCCTGTTGGTCGTGCTTCCGGATATTCTTGCGATGTTAGAAAGCACCATCCATATAGTGCTTATGGTCAAGTGGCCTTTAAAGAAGTCCTTAAAAACGAGGGCGATACGTTTGCAAGATATCAAGTGAGGATTCAGGAAATGTGGGAATCTATGTCAATCATTGAACAATTGATTGATAACATTCCGGAAGGAGACCATAAAGTTCCTACCAATGCTGTTATAAAATTACCAAAGGGTGAATTTTATCAAAAAGTAGAAACCGCACGTGGTGAGTTAGGGGTTTATATTATTAGCACGGGCACCAAAAATCCGTATCGCGTTAAGTTCCGTTCTCCAGGGTTTTCCAATTTATCATTACTGAACCATATTGCAGTGGGCGGAAAAATTGGGGATTTAGTGGCATCCATGTCAACCCTAGACCTTGTAATACCAGATATTGACAGATAACATGAGCGCAATGAATATAGCATTAAGCATAACAAAAACAATTCAGGATTGGCTTATTAATATGATGCCCGAAGGCGTTGCAAGCATTGTTGCAATGGTTTTGGTGGCCTTGATTTATTTAGTGATTTTTGCTGTTGCCGGATTGTATTTGGTGCTTTTAGAGCGGAGAGTGGCTGCTTGGTTTCAATTGCGAATTGGACCCAATAGAGTAGGGCCTTTAGGATTGTTGCAAACCATGGCAGATGCCTTGAAGTTAGTTTCCAAAGAATTGACAGGCACCGTAAAAGCAGATAAATTTTTGTACAATTTGGCACCTTACTTTGTAATTGTATCGTCACTCATGGCATTGGCAGTGTTTCCGTTTACCCAAGAGTTTCAAGCATTTGATATTAATATTGGTATTTTCTTCCTAATGGCCATTTCTTCTATTGGTGTAATTGGTATTTTATTAGGGGGTTGGAGTAGTAATAACAAATTCGCACTTATTGGGGCAATGCGAAGTGGTGTTCAAACCATAAGCTATGAATTGTCTATTGGAATGTCCTTGATAACCATGATATTGTTAACGGGAACCTTACAATTATCAGAAATTGTTGAAACGCAAAAAGAGGGTTGGCTTATTTTACAAGGCCATGTGCCCGCTATTATAGCATTTATGGTATATATAATTGCTGGAACAGCAGAAACCAACAGAGCCCCTTTTGATATGGTTGAAGCAGAATCTGAGCTTGGTGCCGGTTTCCATACAGAGTATTCAGGAATGAAATTTGCCTATTTCTTTTTAGCTGAGTTTATAAACATGTTCATTATTGCAGCCATTGCAACCACCGTTTTTTTCGGAGCTTGGTTGTCGCCTTTCGGGATTACAGAATCTATTCCATGGCTAGGCGTTTTTTGGTTTTTGGGCAAAACATTGGTGTTGGTGTTTTTAATGATGTGGTTTAGATGGACATTCCCTCGTTTGAGAGTGGATCAGTTATTGACGCTTGAATGGAAATACTTGTTACCAATCAATTTGGTCAACATACTTATAATGGCAATAATTGTTTGGTTGAACTTAACCATTAAATTTTAGAGGCATGAGTTATTTATCAGATATATATCACGGAATAAAAACACTGCTAACTGGTATGGGTGTTACCGGAAAGTATTTTTTAACCTCTCGAAAAGGCGCCATCACGCAACAATATCCTGATAACAGGGACACCTTGAAGATGTTTGAACGGTTTCGTGGTGAAGTCGTCATGCCGCACGACGAAAACAATGAACACCAGTGCACAGGCTGTCAGAAATGCGAAATAGCGTGCCCCAATGGAAGCATTGAAATAATCTGGGACAGAGGTATTGATGAAGAAACAGGTAAAAAGAAAAAGAAAATAGATAAACACATTTATCATTTAGGATTGTGTACCATGTGCGGTTTGTGCATTGAAGCCTGTCCTACTGATGCCATTATCTGGGCACAGAATTATGAGAACTCAACGTATGATAGAACCCAACTTACAAAAGTTTTAAATAGACCGGGGTCCAAAGTCAAAGCTGGTATAGAAGATTAAGAATATGGAAAAATATATATTTTACATTATATCGTTAATAATTGTGGCATTTGCCGTGGCCTCGGTAACCAGCCGTAAAATGCTTCGCTCCGTTATTTACCTATTGTTTGTTTTGTGCGGGATAGCCGGTATTTATTTCTTGATCGATTACAACTTTTTAGCTGCTATCCAACTTACAGTATATGCAGGAGGCATCATTGTTCTTATTATTTTTTCCGTATTACTGGTACATCACATTGAAATGGAACTGGAAGTAGCAAAACCCTTAAGAAAATTTCTAACGGGGGCATTGTGTTTAGTAGGCCTTGGCATTTTCTTGTACACCATCTATAACAACGATTTTAACGTTGTAGAAAACCAGATAACCACCACTACGGCCGATATAGGGGGTAAATTGTTAAGCTATGGTGCAGGTGGATTCATTTTGCCGTTTGAGGTAGTGAGCGTATTGCTTTTAGCTACCATGATCGGGGCTATAGTTATAGCAAAAGGAAAAAAACTAACCGATAAAAATGACCGTTCATTATGATAGCCGGTATTAGCATATACGAGATTTTAACCGTAACATCCATCCTGTTTTTTATTGGTATTTACGGTTTTATAACACGAAAAAACCTTATTTCCGTATTGATTTCTATTGAATTGATATTAAATGCATCGGTAATAAATTTTGTTGCCATAAACAAATATTTATATCCGGATATGTTGCAAGGTATTGTTTTCTCAATTTTTATTATAGCAGTTGCGGCTGCCGAAACAGCCTTGGCAGTATCAATAATAATAAATTTATATAGGCAAATCAGTTCTGTTGAGGTTAAAGACACTGAAATAATGAAGTATTAACAATTATAACATGAACCACAAAGTACACGAACCTACATGAAGGTGGAAGATTATAAACTGGGATTTTTGATAGATTTCAATGTTAATCTTTTAAAACACGGTATTGAACGGGGAATCAATGGAGCGCTGTGAACTTTGCGAAAAACCTTGTGCCCTTTGTGGTTAAAAAAAGAATAGTTTAAATATGAATACAGCATATATAATATTAATTCCATTGGTTCCACTGGCAATTTTTTTATTGCTTGGAATTAATTATAAAAAAATCAAACCTGCAATCTCTGGATATATAGGTGTTTTTGGATTGTCTCTTTCTACAATCCTATCGTTTTACGCTGCCTATCAGTATTTTTTTATTAGCGAAAAAATTGATGGGGCATTTCAAACTTTTGTTAAAAAAACAGTTTGGTTAAATTTTACCGAAACCTTACATATTGATGTAGGAATTTTGATAGACCCTATTTCCATTTTAATGCTTATCATAGTATCCACAGTGTCATTAATGGTACATATTTATAGTAGAGGCTATATGAAAGGCGATGAAGGCTACACCAAGTTTTTTGCCTTTTTAAGCCTGTTTTCCTTTTCAATGTATGGCTTGGTTTTAGCTACCAATCTCTTTCAAATTTATATTTTCTGGGAGTTGGTAGGTGTTTCATCTTATTTGTTAATAGGCTATTATTACAAAAAACCTTCGGCCATTGCCGCAGCAAAGAAAGCGTTTATTGTAACCCGTTTTGCTGATTTGGGTTTTTTAATAGGAATTTTGGTAATGAGTTATTATACAGGAACATTCGATTTTGAAACCCTAAATAACCCGGAAGGGAGTGCTATTCTAAATTGGGCATCTACCTCGTTTATGGGGCTATCTGCAATTACTTGGGCATTGATTTTAATATTTATGGGGGGTGCAGGTAAATCGGCCATGCTACCATTTCATATTTGGTTGCCAGATGCCATGGAAGGCCCTACGCCTGTTTCTGCCTTAATTCACGCAGCAACCATGGTGGTTGCTGGCGTATATCTGGTTGCTAGATTGTTCCCCATGTATTACTTTGTGGAAAACGGTTTTGTATTAAATATAGTGGCCTATGTTGGTGCAATTTCAGCATTGTTTGCTGCCATTATTGCCATTACCCAAACCGATATTAAACGTGTTTTGGCTTTCTCTACGATGTCTCAAATTGGATACATGATGCTGGCTTTAGGTGTTTCTGGTTATGATGGGCATCATGGCGTTGGCTATATGGCTTCTATGTTTCATTTGTTTACACACGCCATGTTTAAAGCCTTGTTGTTTTTAGGAGCAGGCTCTGTAATTCATGCTGTCCATAGTAATTATTTGAAAGATATGGGCGGATTGCGTAAATACATGCCTATAACAAATATCACTTTTTTAATCGCCGCTTTAGCAATAGCGGGAATCCCTCCTTTTTCAGGTTTTTTTAGTAAGGATGAAATTTTATTGGCTGCATTCCAACACAATAAACCTATTTACTATATAGGCGTTTTTGTGGCAGGATTAACAGCTTTTTATATATTTAAAATTTATTTTGGTATGTTTTGGGGAAAAGACAAAGTGTATGGGCATACACCCAAAGAGTCTCCTTTATCAATGACATTGCCACTTCTATTTTTAGCACTTGTCAGTATTTTTGGTGGGTTTATTCCATTCAGCAAATTTATATCACCTGATAAAGTAGGATTTGAATCACATTTAAATTACACTTTGGCAGCCATAGCGGTAGCTGTTGGATTGACCGGAATTGTATTGGCATGGATATTTTATAAAAAGGAAAACAGCTTATCAGATCGATATGCTTCTGCATTTGGGCCATTGTACAAATGGGCCAGTGATAAATTCTATTTTGATGAAATTTATTTGTTCATCACAAAGAAAATTTTGTTCAAGCGTGTATCGTCACCAGTGGCAAAATTTGACAAAAAATATGTTGATGGTACTATGGAAGGTATTGGTAATAAAACGGTTTTACTTTCAAAGTCCATAAAAGGAATGCAATCCGGTAAGTTTCAAGACTATGGGTTTTCATTTGTTATGGGAGCTGTCATTGTTGCATTGGTGTTTATTTATTTATGGACGAATTAAACAAGTTAAATAACAAATGCAATAAACAAATATCAAATAATATTTGGGTTTTATTATGTATGTTTTGAAAATTATTTAGAAAAAATCAATATGGATATTTTATCACTTTTTATCACTGTGCCCATTATAACCATTTTAGCCTTAGTGTTTACTAAAGGGCTAAAAAATGCGCGCTTCATTTCTATGGTGGGAGGCATGGTCCAACTGGGGATGGCTATTAATTTAGTTTTTGCGTATTTTAAAGAACGTACGGTAAATACTGATATTATGGTGTTTACAAAAGATGTTGTTTGGTTTAAAAATTTTAATATCCATTATAATATTGGCGTTGATGGCGTTTCAATTGCATTACTGTTATTAACTACCATAGTTGTATTGGCAGGTGTATTTATTTCATGGAAAATGAATGAGCTGCCCAAAGAATTTTTCATCGCACTCATTGTACTCTCAATAGGCGTTTACGGATTCTTTATTTCTATTGATTTGTTTACTTTATTCGTTTTCTTTGAAATTGCGGTCATACCAATGTATTTGTTAATTGGTATTTGGGGATCCGGACCAAAAGAGTACTCTGCAATGAAATTAACGTTAATGTTAATGGGTGCTTCGGCTATTTTATTGGTGGGTATTTTAGGGATCTATTTTAATTCAAATGCCGATGGTGGCGAATTAACTTTTAATATTTTACAAATCGCCCAGGTAAACATCCCAATTGAAGCTCAAAAATTGTTTTTCCCCTTGGTTTTTATTGGTTTCGCTGTTATAAGCGCTTTATTTCCATTTCACACTTGGTCTCCCGATGGCCATTCCTCAGCACCAACAGCGGTATCTATGTTGCACGCGGGTGTTTTAATGAAATTAGGGGGTTATGGCGTGTTTAGAGTGGCCATGTATTTGTTGCCAAAAGGCGCTTTGCACTGGTCGTGGTTCTTTATTGTTCTGGCAACCATTGGGGTTATCTATGGTGCGTTCAGCGCCATTAAGCAAACCGATTTAAAGTATATTAACGCATACTCCTCTGTGAGCCATTTAGGCATGGTATTATTTGCCTTGTTAATGCTTAACAAAACCGCTTGGAACGGTGCCATATTGCAATCACTGTCTCACGGGTTTATGACTGCTCTTTTCTTTGCCTTAATTGGAATGATTTACGGCAGGACGCATACCAGGGATATTTATAAACTAGGAGGCTTGTTAAAAGTGATTCCATTCATTTCAGTAATTTATGTAATTGTTGGTTTAGCTTCCTTGGGGCTACCGGGATTGAGTGGTTTTATTGCCGAAATGACCATTTTTGTAGGAGCGTTTCAGCACGAAGCGTTATTTTACAGGGTTTCAACAATTATTGTAATTTCAGCAATTGTGGTTACCGCCGTTTATATTTTGCGAGCTGCAGGCATTATGTTGATGGGACCGGTACGGAATGATGAATTTCTAACGTTGGAAAAAGCAACCTGGTACGAAAAAACAGGTGTTTTTCTATTGTTAATTCCCATAGTGGGCATGGGAGTTGCACCTCTTTGGTTAAGCGATATGATCATGGAAAGTTTACAACCTTTTATTCAAGGGGTATTATAAATTTAAATAGATAACTAAAATGAACTTTAGTGGTTTTTTATTAATGAGGCAAGAGATTATCCTACTTACTATTATTTTATTGTTGGTAACGGCTGAAATAGCCATATCAAAAACCAAAAAACATAGTATGGTCCATTTGGCTATATTTTTATTTGGAATACATACCATCGTTGGTTTTTTTGCCATGGAGACAAGCAGTTTGTTTGGAGGCATGTTTAGGACCAATGCACTCATACATTTCTTTAAAAATGTTCTCAATGTTGGGGTTCTTATATTATTGCTTCAGTCGGCAGACTGGTTGCAAGAGAAAATAGTTAACCAAAACAGAGGGACAGAATTTTTCATTCTCTTGTTTTCTTCGTTATTGGGAATGTATTTTATGATTTCCTCTGGTGATTTCTTAATGTTTTATTTAGGCTTGGAATTGTCCACATTACCGGTTGCGGCCTTGGCCGCTTTTGAAGTGACCAAAAGAATATCCAGTGAAGCGGGTATTAAGTTAATATTGTCAGCTGCGTTGGCATCTGGCGTCTCTTTGTTTGGAATTTCTTTATTATATGCCAGTTCAGGATCTATTTATTTTGATGATATGATGACTATGGTTTCATCTACCAACTTAACCCTATTGGGGCTTGTTCTGTTTTTTTCTGGGTTATCCTTTAAAATATCCTTGGTGCCATTTCATTTCTGGACGGCTGATGTGTATGAAGGTGCTCCAATTAGTATAGCATCATACCTTTCAGTCATTTCAAAAGGAGCTGCAGTTTTTATACTCATGATTTTATTGTTTACCGTATTTAAAACTTTAATGCACGTTTGGGAGAATTTGGTTTATGCCATTGCAATCGTAACCATGTTCACAGGTAATTTGTTTGCATTGCGCCAACAAAACATGAAACGCTTTTTGGCATTCTCGTCCATAGCCCAGGCAGGATTTATTCTGTTAGGATTAATCAGTGGAACACAACTTGGAACGGCAACCATTGTTTACTTTGTATTGGTTTACATCTTTTCCAATTTAGCGGCATTTGGTGTGGTACAGGCTATTTCCTTAAAAACCGGGAAAGAAAACATGAATGATTATGAAGGTTTGTACAGGACCAACCCAAAATTAAGCATGGTAATGATGCTTGCCTTATTCTCTTTAGCGGGAATTCCACCGGTTGCAGGTTTTTTTGGTAAGTTTTTCTTATTTGTTGCCGCCGCCAGTAAAGGCTATTATTTGCTTGTTTTCATTGCTGTGGTAAATGTAACTATTTCATTGTATTATTATTTATTGGTTGTTAGGGCCATGTTTTTACGAAAAAGCGATCAAGCCATTCCGTATTTTAAAAGTAAATTATATATGAGGTTAGGGCTTTTGGTAACCGTGGCTGGTATTTTGGTTTTAGGCTTGTATAGCCCTATATATGATTATATTTTTGAATTAAGTAGAATTTTTAATTAATACATTATGCCATTATCAGGAAGTCACATGTTTGGAAGTATTGATGAAACAAGAGTTACTTTTGTTGAAAAAGGCGTTTCTGGAGACCGTAGGGATTTTTTAAAAAAACTGTTGGAATACAATGGTTTTGAAGTTATAATTCAAGAAGATAAAAAGAAAGCAGAAGAAGAGCCCCAATTATATACCGTAGCGGTAACCGATATGGTTTTTAACCCAACCATTTGGGTTTTTGAACGAAAACTTAAAACTTTGGATGGCCATAAAGTGACCCAAGATTATTGGAATCAAAAAACACAAAGTACCAATCCACACTATTGGAATAATGGCGACAAGAAGAAGCTTTAGCAATTGCTAACTAGATTTCCAATTAAATTTTCCGCTTTTTAAAGTCCGAAAAGCATAATGATAATACGGTTTCACGCATATTTATTGCTTATAAGTCTATTAATCCTATAAGAATTATAGGAAATACATTTGCTTTTAAAAAATTTAGTGTTATTTTTGTTGCACTTTCTTTTAAAGAACCAAGAATTTAAAAGAACAGCAGTTTTAACATTGAATTACCATAGTTGCTTAATAGGATGATAGATATTAAAATAAACATTACAGATAGAAACGGTAATAAACACGAGGTTTCAGCGCCAACCGATATGGCAATGAACCTTATGGAAGTAGTTAGGTCTTATGAGCTGGCGCCCGAAGGTACCATTGGCGTTTGCGGCGGAATGGCCATGTGCGCATCGTGCCAATGCTATGTATTGAGCAACACTGAATTACCTGAAATGTCCGATGATGAAGAAGCGATGCTTTCTGAAGCTTTTGATGTAAAGGCAAATAGTCGTTTAGGTTGCCAAATACAAATGACGCCGGGTTTGAACGGATTGGAAGTAGAGTTAGCCCCCGAGTGTTAAATTCCTGCAACCTGTGCTGAACCTGTTTCAGTAAGGCAGGAATCCCATCATTGAATAATCTAAATTTTATTTAAGCAATTTGGGCAGGTTACCACAGGGGTCGTGCTTTCCCCCCTTACAAGTCCTCGCTCCTCAGTCGCTGTGGGCTTTCCTGTCCAATCCCTAAGGCAAAACCAACCGTATTTTCAGGTAATAGAAAATTATTTATTATTAATAATGCCTATTTTTTCATTTTGAATGTCATCTTTAGAACTGCAACCGTAAATAAAAATTGACAACACGAAGATTAAAAGGGTGTTTTTCATCTGTTTATATTTCTTATTAGATATAAAAAACCCAATTTGGTTGCGTCCATTACCCAGGGCAAACGCCTTTAAAAAATGTTCTTATATGACCCATGATAAACTCCTTTATGTAATGGTTTTTTGCTTTGTGCATCTCAGTGCAATAGCTGTAACACAAAGGCCTACAAAACATTACACGTCCCGATGGCTCCTATCGGGACCACAAAGATCATTAAGTCCATAAAAGCGTTTGCCCTGTCCCGTTAGGGACTTCATTTGGGTAGTGGCATATCAATACGCTGGGTTTTCTGTGCCTTTAGGTATAGGATGGGAAAGCGGATTTTAAAACAATGCCATACATGAAATCAGATTGCAAATATCCTTCTTTAAATGCTGCCCTATGTCGTACCTAAAGGCACGAATCCACTCCTCGATATAACTGCCGCTACCCAAATGAAGTCCCTAAAGGGACATGGATGATGGAAAAAGCAACATGGTTATGGTTTTAATCTAAATAATTCCCCGACGGTTCTACCTCGGGGTTTCCGAATTTACCTCCCCTTCGGGGAGGTCGGAATTGCCTTTTCGCAATTCCGGGTGGGACAAAATATAATCCCGAAAGCTTTCGGGACGGTTTTTGGCCCCAAGACCAAAATGATCCCGATAATTATCGGGACGGCAAAATACCTCTATGGCCCGATAGCTATCGGGACTGCCTGGAGGATAGTCGGTTTCAAGAAATTTTTTAATGTAAAAATAAGTTCCTTTCCAGGTACTAAAGTTGTTGTTCAGTTTTCTTTCACCGAACAACCTGAATTTGACATAAAACAACCGAATATCAACTACATACGCTATTGTGGGGAGGCTCTTCCGATCTATCGGGACCACAAAGATTATTAAGTCCATAAAAGCGTTTGCACTGAGTTGCTTAGCACCGCTACGTAACTAAAAAAAAGTAAAAATGGGTGCAAAAGGATAATTTTTTAGTCAATCCAAAAACTTTAAATGAGTTTATATTAAAGACTGTTAAGCGAGGTATTTAAATCACTTTTTTAATAACCCGTAGTTTATGGGTATGCATTTTTCTATCTACATTATAAATACCGGAATGGTCCAGTCTATCTATTCTAACCTTTCCGTGGGCGTGAATAATGTAGTTGTCGCCCATAATAATGCCTACATGGGTAATGATGCCTTCGTCGTTATCAAAAAACGCTAAATCCCCGGGTTCGCTTTCTTCAATAAAACTTAAGGGTTCGCCCTGTGTGGCTTGCTGCGAAGCATCGCGCAACAATTTATAGCCGTTAAGTTTGTAAACCATTTGGGTAAACCCAGAGCAATCAATACCAAAAGGGGTTTTTCCACCCCATAAATAAGGGGAGTTTAAGTATAAAAAGGAAGTTTTAATCAGGTCTTCTTTAGGTTTTTTACCTTCTGTACTATGGCCATCGTGCGTGTGGTTTAAAATAGACAAACCATTTAATGAGGTGCCCAATAGAATGGGGTGCAGTTGTTTATTGGTGTCTTCAATAAACTCCACTAAATCCAAAGAAAGTTTAGGGGATTCTTTGTGTACTGTTTTGTATTGGTCTTCGGTTATTTCAACGTATTGTTTGTTATCAATCCAACCTTCATATCCATCAAAACCCAACCTGATTTTGCTCCAATTTTTACGCTGTTCTAAAATTTTAAAGAAATCGCCATATAACACTTGCGACACCAATTCACTTTTATCAGAAGCATCCAATCTTAAAGGAACAATGCTCAGATTACAAATTCCGTATTGCATAAGCTTATTGTCTATTATCTATTTTCATTGATTATTTTAAAAATGTCAATAAGTAACTTGTTCATAGGCGAATGAAAATTTTAAAAAGGATATCATAATCAATAAATAATAAAAATAAAAAATCAAGTAAGTTCAATAATAATTGCAGAGGCACCACCACCACCGTTACAAATGGCAGCAGCACCAATTTTCGCATTGTTTTGCTGTAAAACATTCAATAAAGTTATAATAATACGAACACCCGAACACCCCAGTGGATGACCGAGCGATACTGCACCACCATTTACATTGACGTTAGAGTCGTTAAGTCCTAAAATTTTCATGTTTGCTAAACCAACCACAGAGAATGCTTCGTTGAACTCAAAAAAATCGACATCCTTTATGGTAATTCCGGCTTTTTCCAAAGCTTTTGGTAAGGCTTTGGCAGGTGCTGTGGTAAACCATTCGGGCTCCTGTGCAGCATCGGCATAACTTTTTATGGTTGCCAGTGGTTTTAAACCGAGCTCCAATGCTTTTTCTTTGCTCATTAACACGATGGCTCCCGCGCCATCATTAATGGTGGAAGCATTGGCGGCAGTTACGGTGCCGTCTTTTGTGAAAGCCGGTCGTAATTGCGGTATTTTATTTAAAATAACGTTCGTGTACTCTTCATCTTTAATAACAATAATAGGTTCACCTCTGCGTTGTGGCACTTCAACAGGCACTACTTCATTGTTAAATTTACCGGTTTCCCAAGCCGCCGCAGAACGTTTGTAGGATTGAATGGCAAACGCATCTTGCTCTTCACGCGAAAATTTATATGCTGTAGCACAGGCATCTGCACAAACACCCATGGCATTTTGGTCGTAAGCGTCCACCAGTCCGTCTTTTTGCATGCCATCAATTAATGTGGTTGGTCCGAATTTTGTACCCGTTCTTGCGTATAAATAATGGGGAATCAAACTCATGTTTTCCATACCGCCGGCAACCACAACATTTGTGTCGCCCAGGGCAATGCTCTGTACCGCTTGCATGACCGCTTTCATGCCCGAAGCACAAACTTTGTTAACGGTTGTGCAAGGCACGGTATTTGGAATTCCTGCATATATGGCAGCTTGTCTTGCTGGTGCTTGACCGGTTCCTGCTTGTACCACGTTGCCCATTATAACTTCATCGACCAATTCAGGGTTTAAATTGATTTTATTTAAAGCACCTTTAATGGCAATAGCACCAAGTTGAGGTGCAGGAATTGTTGATAAGGCGCCCATAAAACTGCCAATAGGGGTCCTGGCGGCAGAAACAATAACTACTTCTTTGTTCATTATTAAAAGTCTTAATCTTACTATTTGCGAAAATAATCATTTTTTAGGAAAAATAAGAGCGATTCATTCATTGAACTGGTTTAAACTTATAATTTTATTACATTTGGTTTCCTTAATCTTTTAAATGGAAGACTTTATAAATAAATTATATAGAAACCATTCCTTTATTTATAAAGGGCTGTTGTTTATCTCTACTACTTTTTTAATCGTGTATTTATTTCCTAAAAGCGGAAAATTCAAGTACAGTTTTGAAAAGGGCAAACCTTGGCAATCGGAAGTTTTATTGGCCCCTTTTGATTTTGCGATAAGAAAAACCAATGAAGAGTTAGATCTTGAAAAACAAGGAGTTACAGATAATTCCGTTCTGTATTTCAATCTTGACAATACGGTTGAAGCTAGGGTAAAAAGCGATTATAGTGAACAGTTTAAAAAGGTTTTTTCAGACTCAATCCCTAAAAAAACACTTAATAATTTATATAAGGTAGGGCAGGAAATCATTTCTGGGTTTTATGCGTTTGGCGTATTAAATGAAACCTATGGGTTTAAGGAAGATCGGACCGTTGCCATTCTTGACGGTCGCGTAAAAAAACAAGATGGGTTTTTTAAGGATTTGATACAACAAGATGCTATTACGGCTGAAATCAATAAAGTATTATTAAAAAATAATTTAACAACTTATAAAACAGATTACGTATCGTTATTTTTTGATCTGATCGCACCTAGTTTAACATTCAATAAATCGTTTACGGAAAAAGCTTTGCAAGAAGATTTGGATAAAATAACTTTTGCAAGAGGCAATGTTGAAAAAGGCACTTTATTAATTGCTAAAGGAGAAGTGATTGATGCTGAAAAGTATCAGATTTTAAAGTCGTTGCAATCAGAATACGAATCGCAGGTTTGGAGTAAATCAAATTATAACTGGATCATATTTGCCTATACTATTTTAGTAGCGTTGGCATTGTTGATGCTGCTATTGTTTTTGCGAAAGTACCGGATAGAAGTGTTTGAAAACAATACCAAAGTTACCTTTATTTTCTTTAATGTTTTTTTGATGATATTTATAACAACCTTGGTTATAAATTACGATTCGAAATTTGTTTATGTAGTGCCCATTTGCATTTTGCCATTAATATTTAAAGCCTTTTTTGATGCCCGTTTGGGTATGTTTGCCCATGTAATTACCGTATTGCTTTTAGGGTTTATAGTACCCAATAGCTACGAATACATGTTTCTTCAAATTTTGGCAGGTATTGTAACAATTCTAACGGTTTCAGAATTGTACAAACGCGCCAATCTGTTCATTTCGGTAGGGCAGATTACCCTCATTTATATTATTGCCTATTTTGCCTTTTTTGTAATCCATGAAGGAAGTGTTGAGGGCATGAAATGGGAAATGTATATATGGTTTGTATTAAGTGGATTGGCAACCTTGTTTGTTCAGCCTTTAATTTATGCCTATGAAAAGATTTTCGGATTGGTTTCAGATGTATCCCTTTTGGAATTGTCCGATACAAATTCCAGATTGCTTAAAGAGCTATCCAATAAAGCTCCGGGAACATTTCACCATTCTTTAAACGTTGCAAATCTTGCTGAAGCTTCTGCAAACGAAATTGGTGCAAATGCCATGTTGGTTAGGGTAGGGGCTTTGTACCACGATATTGGTAAAATGAAAAACCCAACCTATTTCATTGAAAACCAATCGACAGGAATCAATCCGCATGACGAACTATCATCAAAGGAAAGTGCAAGAATAATCACTTCGCATGTTATTGATGGTATTGAAATTGCCAAAAAAAATAATCTACCAGATAGAGTTATAGATTTTATACGAACGCACCATGGCACTAGCGTGGTGTATTATTTTTATATGCAAGAGAAGAAGGATTTCAACGAAGTGGATAAAATAGATTTTAGCTATCCCGGACCGAAACCTTTTAGTAAGGAAACGGCTATTTTAATGATGTGCGACAGTGTTGAAGCGGCCTCTAAAAGTTTAAAAGAACCCACATCAACGAAAATAGATGCATTCGTTGAAAGTATTTTAGACAGACAAATTGAAGAAGGCCAATTTTTGAATGCAAATATCACTTTTAAAGAGATTCAATCCATAAAAAAAGTGTTAAAGCACAAGCTTGCAAACATTTACCATTTGCGGATAGAATACCCTGAATAATATATAAAAAAAGTAAATAAAATAGTTGCGTTCTTAGTAAGTATAGATTACATTTGCAACCGCAATTTTATTGCACAAGTTCATATTAAAATTAAGGAGAGGTGCCTGAGTGGTTAAAGGAGCAGTTTGCTAAACTGTCGACGGGTAACTGTCGCCTGGGTTCGAATCCCAGTCTCTCCGCATTGATAAAAAATTAAATGACTTTGGAATTTGGTTTTTTTTTTTAAATTAGAAATTTAAGTTCGCAAGAACTTTTTTCGGGGTGTAGCGTAGCCCGGTTATCGCGTCCCGCCCTTGTCGGGAAGGTCGCAGAGAACGAAACGCAATGAAATTGAAAGTATTTCGGGGTGTAGCGTAGCCCGGTTATCGCGCCTGCTTTGGGAGCAGGAGGTCGCAGGTTCGAATCCTGCCACCCCGACTAATTATAGTATCAATCTATAACAAAAACCTGTTAATCGTATGATTTTCAGGTTTTTCTGTTTTTAAGAATATCATAAGAATTGATATGTTTTGATTAAAAATGTCAACAAATCGGATAACAAATTAAAATTTCAAAAAGTGTTGACCAGATTTATGACCAACGGTCTGCTAATCAATAAATAAATGTATCTTTATA
The DNA here is from genome assembly GCF_052728615.1 of Mariniflexile sp. Taxonomy (NCBI): domain Bacteria; kingdom Pseudomonadati; phylum Bacteroidota; class Flavobacteriia; order Flavobacteriales; family Flavobacteriaceae; genus Mariniflexile; species Mariniflexile sp. The sequence continues at coordinate 54,870 of NZ_JBFVFE010000001.1, forward strand.
AGTGATTTGACTTTCGTCTGATAACAACGAATTATTGTTAACTAAAAGACGAAATAATGAAAACATCTACCACCTTCAGTATTTTGTTCTGGGCGGACTTCTCCAGGGCAAAAAATGACCAAGCATCTATTTACGCAAGAATTACGGTAAATGGCAAGCGAGCTACCATCAGTCTAAAACGAAAAGTTTTGGTTACTGATTGGGATGTCCATAAAAACAGAGCTCGGGGAACAAACCAAAAATCCAGAATTCTAAACAGCTATTTAGATGAAACCTACAATCATCTTTTTAAATGCTATCGTGATTTAATGGCCGAACATAAGTTGATTACTTCACAAGCTGTTAAAGCTAGATATTTCGGTAATGACGAAAATAATCGCTCCATTATTGATATTATAAATTACCATAATGAAGATATGGTAAGTAAATTAAAGTGGGGAACACAAAAGAACTACTTCACTACGCAAAAGTATATTTCTAAATTTCTTTTGAAATCCTATAAGACCTCAGACCTTTATTTACGAGAACTCGATTATCACTTCATCATAAAATTTGAGAAATATCTTAGAGGATATGTACCCACGGACCATCAAAAACCAATGGGCAACAATACCGTGATGAAGCATATTGAGCGTTTTAGAAAATTGATAAACCTATCATTTAAATTGGGTTGGATAGAACGCGATCCCTTTATCAATTTCAAATCCAAATTTATTAAAAACGAAAGAAGGTTTTTAAGCCTCGAAGATCTTCAAGAGATAGAAAATAAAATATTTACCATTCCTAGACTGGAATTGGTAAAGGATTTATTTGTTTTCAGTTGCTATACCAGTTTAAGTTATATCGATGTTATCCACTTGACTGCGGATAATATATGTATTGGAATCGATGGCGAACTATGGATTTATTATAGACGTGAAAAAACTACAAAACCAATACGAATACCCTTATTGCCAAAAGCATTGCAAATCATTGAAAAATATAAGAGCAATCGCAAATCTATGGCACAAGGAAGTATATTTCCTAAAATATCTAATCAAAAACTAAACTCCTATTTAAAGGAAATTGCCGATGTCTGCGGTATTAAAAAAAACCTCACATTTCACATCGCCAGACATACGTTCGCAACAACGATAACATTGAGCAATGGAATGCCTATTGAGACGGTTTCGAAATTATTGGGTCACTCCCGAATATCTACCACTCAAATTTATGCAAAGGTCATTGAACGCAAAGTAAGCGATGATATGCAAAAGCTAAGAACTCAATTTAAAGAGAAGGAAACTACACCAATTTCAAAAATAACCTCTCAAAATTTATAATACCACATAAAACAACAACAAAATGGAACTAGCCATAATTAAAAATAAAATTCACAATATTCAAGGAAACAAAGTTATTCTTGATTTTGACCTAGCTGAACTCTATGAAGTAGAAACTAGAGTACTAAAACAAGCGGTTAGACGTAACCTTAAACGTTTTCCGGATGATTTTATGTTTCAGCTTTCAAAAGATGAGTGGAAAGAGGTTATCACAAATTGTGATAACCTTCCAGAGAACATTAAATTTAGTCCTGCCACTCCGTTTGCCTTTACCGAACAGGGTGTGGCAATGCTTTCTAGCGTACTGAATAGCGACAAGGCGATTGACGTAAATATATCCATTATGCGTGCTTTTGTAGCTTTAAGACAGCATCTTACAGATTATAGCAACCTTAAAGAACATATTGCCAAGCTTGAAAAAGAAATGAACGTAAAGTTCAAGGATATTCATCAGGCAATGAATTATTTGCTACAAAAGGACAAAATGCAGATTGAACAGCAGAACCGAGAACGAATTGGTTTTAAAACTGGTAAGAAGAATTAGTACGCTAAGTTCTTTGTTGTGCGTTCATTTTTATTCCTCGTTAAGCAATTCTTGAAAACTTTCAATTTTTGCTTTTAATTCATCAAAGGTTATTATTTCTACATCTTTACTGTTACTTCTAGATAATTCAAAAGAATATCTCTGGTCTTCATCTAAATCTGCTAAGTTGCCAATTAGTACAATACATTTTGAATTAAAAGTTTCAAAATTCCCATTTTTCCTACTTTTAGCTTTTAAAGCATAAAATTCTTTTTGAAAATTATCTCTTTGATTCAAAACTTGAGCAGTTGAACCAGAAAGGTCTTTCGAAATGCTATAAACATCTTCTCCGCGATAGGAACTGTTCTCAACAAGTTTTGTTTTATGTGTCTTGATTTCTAAAAAAGAAACATTATCGCTAAGGCTATTTTTTATTAAGAAGTCATTCATTTTTCCATTTTTGTTATCAAGACTTTTGCCTCCAACATATGCTTCTCTTTGGTACAGGATTATTGGTTGAGCAAAAATTGAAGAAAAGACCCAACTATTTTCTTGTAGAAATACTTGCCAATGTTTTTCAAGACTTTCTCCATCTGTAACCAATGAGAATAATTCATTAAATCGTTCTATTGTTTTTTGAATAAATTTACTATCAACAATCTCTTTTGTTTTCGCTAAGGATTCTTTACTCAAAAAATCTGTTCCTATTGAAAGTTTGTCAAATAAATCTTGTATTGCTTTTTTATCTCCATCTGAGAATTCGTCTATAGAGTTTCCCCAACTTGATAATGATGAAGCAAGAGCATTTGCTATATAAGTCTTTTCGGGTTTGTCAATTATTTTTGGGAAAAGACTATTTAAAGTCAATTGTAAAACAAAATCTACTTCTGAACGATTCTTCTTGTAAATTGCACTAAATGAATCTTGTAACTCTTGTAGGCTAGTTTCATTTAGATAAAGTACTTTATTTGTTACGTCTAATTCTGTTTGCCCCTTTTTTTCTATAATTACTTCTTTGACTTCATAAGTTTCATCAATAAAATAAGTAAATGGATTTAAAGTTTTAGTAAAACCCCAACCATATGATACAGCTTTTACAACTCCAATTGGTAATTTACCACCAAATCCCAAGTATGTGAATTTTTTGATAAACTTGTATTTTTCGCCACCTTCAAACCCTCTTGGGTAATGAATTACTTTATCAGTTTTTTTAAATAATTCTTTTGAAATTTGATTAATTCCAGCTTCTGTATCGTGATAATGCCAAACTTGTTTTGATACCAAGTTTCGTTCTATTTTTTCTCCTTTAAATTCTTTCGGCATAGTTCTTAGGTAATTTTTGGTCAAATGAGGTACAATTTGTTAAACCTGTAACAAATATACTTTTTTTACTCTAAACTGAATTGCCAAGTAGTTTTCAAATTCTGCTCTCCAAAACCACCTTTCGACTCCCTTTCAATTCCTTCAGCTCCAGCATCAGTTTTTCGTTATCTCCTAATACGAATTTTGGAATCACATATACAAAGCATTGACTTTCTCCTTCAGTAATGGAATATGGCATTTTGTGTTTGTAAATCACTTCTTGTCGTAATCTTTGGTAAGAGGCTTTTCGTTTGTTGTTGCCGTTAGTTCTATACACATTTAGGTAGTCGATTTCAAAATCTATTCTGGATTTGTTCTTGACCTCTATAACCAAATACACTTCGGAAGCATCATATGCCATTTTTTGCAATTGTAGTTTGATACCTTTTTTGCGTTTGGTTTCAAGACGTTCAAAGTTGGATTTTAATAAGTATTCGCTGAATTTTTGAAAATGTGTTATCCTATTGGCATAATCATTTAATGGTTTAGTAATGGGTTTGTCCTTTGTTTTTTTCGGAAGCTCGCTACCAATGCTTTCATTTTTATTGATAAAATAATTTAGTTCTGGAAGTTTTTCAGAATACTTCAAAATATAAGAATAAACGCTACCATCACTTGTAACGGTCAATAGGTTGCTTTCCGTTCCAGGCTTTGCCTGTAACAATCCAAAGTATTGCTCTTTCTCACGATTATACGTGAATACAAAATGGGATGCTCCCGTAATCCCTTGTCTAATAGGATTTGGAAAAAACAGGGCAACGTTCTTCTGGTCGTTGGCGTAAATGGTATCGAGAGGTTGCTGTGCAATTATTGACATTGAAAAAGCCAGCGATAAAAATGTGATTAAAATTTTCATAAGTATATGTTTTAATTAATTGCCCTTTAAGGGCTTTTTATAATAGTAAGTTTAGTAACTGCCCATCATAGGCTTTCCTTGGTATTTGGTTTTAGGCATTCTTAAAATGAGTTTGTAATTATCGGTTATCGTAACCTTTACATTTTTATGGTTACGTTGGAATATTTTCTTGAAACCGCTTACCTGAGGTACACCAGTAATATTAATGTCGTCCACCATATCTCCAACGATTTCATTGGTAACTTCGGCTCTAAAACTGTTTTCAACATAAATCCCTTCGCTACCATCTTGAAAATCATAGGCTTTCAATTTTACTGGTTGATGATTGATGTTCTCAATATCTATGATTGTGCGATTGGGTTTAAAATCAACAAATCCATAAATAGGCGTATTCTTGGAATAGCGTTGTCCATAAATGGTAGCATCTTTTATCAACCGCATTTGCAAACGATAATTGGTTTTGACGGTCTGTGTGCCATCTACCCGCACATATATAAACTCATCAGTATTTTTTGAATTCAAATCATCATTTTCAATGGGATGGGAAGCAAAAAAGAGTTGATGCTCCAAAGCACGTTCTTTGGCTTCGACATTCTTTTCTTGTTCTTCAATAGCATCCGTTGTGTCTTTTTCCTTCTCAACAGTTGGTTTCGGTGGATGGTATCTGGGATTGATATTTTCAAAGGTTCTTTCCGAGTATCTAATCTGTCCTTGTTGGTAAATGCTATCTACCATCTGCATTTTTTTCTTGTCCAATAAATCGGGGTCATATACGCCTGTGGAATCCAACAAGCTTTCATCATAAATGCTGGGTGCGTTGGTCTCCCTAACTTCCTTTAAATCGTTTAGGGCATCCAATTTGGAATCATATTCTTTTTGGCCGTCCTCCAATTCCGGTACGGGAATCTGGTTGTTCTCTATGGTCGGTTCTTCGTCATCGCCTAATACCAGCATTGCATATCCTCCTATAAAAAGCAGGATGCATACCAGCACAATGGAAAAGACTATTTTATTTTTTTCTACTTTCATAATTATCTAGTTTTCGTAAAGTGCTTTCAAAAAAATTGGTAATCAGTAATCCGTGAGTGTTGTTGGGAAAGTTTCTGTCAACGTGAATCAAATTTCCCGTGGTGGTCAACTCATAAGTGTCTGTAATAGTTCCTCGATTGATTTCAAAAATGGTTTTCGTTTCAAACTTGTAGGGTTCGTTTTGAATATCAACTTTGGATTCTATATTCAATACTTTTTGAACCAACGAATATTGCAACAAACGGTTATAAACTCCATCGGCTTTTTTCTGTCGGTACAGAGCATCTACGGAACTATTGCCCAACCACAATGCCTTCTCCAAGTTCTTTTCGTAATTGCTGGCATCTATATTATAGAAATAGGTATGAAACAACTCCAATTGTGCCAAGACTTCAACTTTTAAATTTTCTTGTTGAGATACCAGTTTCAAGGGAATTACACTACCATCAGTATTGACCACAAAAGCATTATTGACCGTTTCTTTATGCAGTTTTATGACCATCAGTACGGAAATAATGCACGTTAGCACCGCTCCAATAACGACGGTCAATACTATAAAGCGATTGAGCTTTAAGATGTTGTAAATATTCTTATATGGTGTTTTCATTTTTTCTATGATTGATAATTGGCAAATGTGCTTTAAGCACTTATCAGCCTGTAAAGAGTTTAAAAGTGAACGAGGTCGCTCGTTTATATAATTTGAATTTCAGCAATACAATAAATCCGATAGACCCTAACTGTAAAAGCGGTGCGAAAAAATTGCTTCCCCAATCTGTTCCAAATAAGTCGCTCCAGAAATTGGTGTTGATTTCGGTATAAAGATTATTCACGAAAACATTGACCAGAAAGAAGGCTGGCACTAACATATAAACACCTGCATACAACTTGAAAAAATTGTAGGCCAACGACCTAAATTTTTCAAAAACAGCCAAACTGATGACTAATGGAAAAAAAGCTTGCATTATGCCCAACAAAAAGAATCTCTCTGCAAGGAACAAGGGGTAAATGAACAAATCCAATAGCCAGAGAAATATTCCGGCAATAAAGGATAGTATTTTTAAGCCGTATAAAGGTGTAACTAACGCTTCATAAAGCATTGCCATTGCTTTTTTGGCGGCATCCCAAGCACTTACATCCTGTTCGATGTCAATATCTTGCATCTGTAAAGGAAGAAGTGCGGGTGCCGTGTCCCGATATTGGTTTTCGATAGCCACCAAAATAGTGTCGAAAACACCCAATACCTGTGTGGAAAAAATGACTAAAATCACTATTGCAAAGTTTTTTGCCAGTTCCGCAGGGGTCAAACCCCAAGTATAGCCTTCATTGTTGGCAACGCCTTCATTGTACTTTTTTAGGATGTTGATGAGAAAGAACAATATGGCCAAGGTCTTCATTCCCGCAATAGTATATTGCGAGAAATCACTATTTTTTATCGTTTGAAAAATAGTGTCCACATATTCTAACCCTATGCCTAAAAAAATACCTGACATTAGTAATTGGTTTCTCGGTTATTGATTTTGTACTGCATTTCTCGAAATTGAATAATCTCTCGATAGCGTCTGGTTTTTGCTTCAATTTCCGCTACCATTTCCTTGGATTCAAGTTCCTTTTCTTTGAGGACTTCGGCACGTTCGGCATCGGTCATTTTCAGATTGTCATTGGATAGTATTTGGTCGATATACTCCATACCAGCCATAGAGTTCTGAAGGATGGCATCAAAGGAATCTGAAATGCGTGTAACTTCATTTGGTTTAATAAAAGGGGAATTGAGGATTTCCCTCAAATCATCCTGTACAACATCAAACAATCGTTGGTTGTTTCTTGCCAGTTCCCTGACTGCTTGAAGTTGTTTGATGACGTTGTTTACCTTATCGATATTTTCCTTTTGGGTTTTAAGGAATTTTACCGTTTTCATTAAATTGGCAGTCTGTTTACCAGATTCCAATAATGATTTTACAAAAGAGATAAAGTTTGTGTTGTCATACACAGGCATCCCCTGGGCCGAAGCTTTACTTCCAATTAGCACTACAAATAGTGCGGATAACATTAGATTTCTGATAGTGTGTCTCATAATTTTTATTTTTAAGAATTAATAAATATTTTAATGGCTTTCTCCATATTTTGATGTTCTTCAAAATGCTTCATAATGTCTTCGCTTTCTTTGCCATCCGTGAGGTAAGCAGCAAAGACTTCGGGCGGTACTTCCAATCGGAAAATGTTGCTTACCTTTCCGATTTTGATGAACATTTCGGTATATTTTCGTGTTCCTGTAAGGTTGTTACGAATGGATTTTAACTGGTTTAAATCGTGACTGGAAAGGTTGAGCCTGTTTTTTAATTCGGCATAGCCTTTTTCATTACGAAGGCTGTAAATTACTTGGGTGTTTTCAAGAATACTCGCCGATGTGGAATTGTTGGGCAATTGGTTAATGGATTGCAGTATAATCCCAATCGCTCCATTTTGTTTTCTAATGGCTTGATAATAGAATTCTACACTTTCGAGTACATTTCCAAATTTGAGCTGTTTGGCAAACTCGTCGAATAGGATAATTCCCCTCTCGGCTTTATTTCTCCAAATGGTTCTTTGAATGGCAGATTTAATCAGCTTCAACATTACGGAAAGGATTTCCTTATTGTCCTTTACTTCATCAAGTTCAAAAACAATCAGTCTTTTATCCTCAATTTTATAGGTCTGGTCTTCACTTACATTGAACAGGAAGCTGTACAAGCCATCATCCACATATTCAGAGAGAATGTGCAGAAAATCGTAGATGTTGAAATGTTGCTCTTGAATATGTAGTTCTTCTAAAAGGGTGTCTTTTTTTGTATCAACGAACTGGTATAAATTTTCCAAAGAATGTGTACCACCCACATTTTGTAGATAGTAGTACCGAAGTACTTTTTTGACCGCCACTTCTTCAGCTTTAGTCGTTGCTTTGCCCGAAGCCAAGAGCTCTAAAAGGAAGATTGCCAAATCTTCCAATCGCTCTGGTGTCAAATCATTGACATCAGAGATATAAAATGGATTGATACCCAAATTTTTTCCTTGCTCGTAACGAAGGATTATATGGTCGTTTGGATAGAGCTTGGCGAATTTTGAATATGACCCCCCTAAATCAATAATGACCAGTCGGACGCCGACCTCGAAGTACTGCCGTAGAATATTGTTTGCCAAAAAAGATTTTCCCTCTCCAGTAGGTGCGAAAATGGCAAAGTTCCTTGCCTTGATGCGTTTCTTCTTTTCATCCCAGACATCTTTCAGTACAGGAATGTTATGTTGTCTGTCATTAAAGATGACACCTGTGGCATCTGACTGATAGTTGGTATTGTTAATGTACAGGCAAAGAGCGTGTTTTAAATCGGTTACGTATAAATCCTCATTAGAAAAATTGGAAGTAAAACAGCAATATGAGTTTAAGAAATATTGCTTGCGTTCTTCGCCTTTTGGATAATAAGGCACTATATCCAATTCTTTGAATTCGGTTTTTATTTTGGAAGCAATTCTTTCTAATTGTGCTTCATCTTTATCCCAGAATATAATATTTAGATGACCCCTAATAATTCTTGAACTATCGTCCTCATTGATTTTGGTAACAATGTCTTCAATCTTCTTTAAGATGACTTTGTTCTGTGTTCCAAAATTGGAACTCTTTTTGAGTTCTTCAATTTTCTTGTCCAACAGCTTTCGCCATTTGTGCTTATCATCCAAATAAATGATTTGGTTGACAATATGATTTTCATTGAGATTCAACCCTAATCCGTCAATAAATCCTTGGTGGAATACAAAGTCGTCCGAAGTAAATTTATCATTGGTCTTGCTACTCTGAACCACATCGCCATAACACAATTCGCTATTGATGGCCAGCACATCAAAATGATGGTCGCCAATTTCAATATTCGCTTTTTTCAATTGAATGTCGGTATCAAATCCTTCGTTGAATCCATTAAAATAAGCATTGGTCAATGACAGGACTTTATCGATACCCAAAGGCATCAATGACACTTTCCGGCTGTTATTTACAAAGGAAACGGCATCGTTAACAGAAGCAATAAATTCCTGAACGTTATGGTCCATTTGCTTATGAATACCCTTTTCGACCTTGCGGAATGGGTTGGTAAACTTCGGTGCGTTCAAAGCTTTATTGTGCGGAAGTATAAAGAATAGGTAAGAAGAATGTTTAATGAATTCCCGACCTTTAAAATAATCGTGTGTGGCACGTTGCAAAAAGCTTTTGTTCGGAAGTTCTTCCGCCAAATATTCAGCTTTCTGATAGATGTCCTGTTTGTGGATAACCGTGGCAATAGGCAATGATTTAAACGCTTGAAACCACGAACCGTGAATATCCTCAAAATCTTTTTCCGCGAGGGAATAGATTTCAGGATTGTCCACTTGATAGCCCAATACCACATTGCCGTTATTAGCGAACACGATATGGTCTTGAATATCCAAAATAGGATGATATGCCGATAGGTTAATTTTCTTCATAGTACAGACGACTTCCTTTTTTGTTACTAATTGTTTGTGGGAATACCTTTTTGATGTGCATCAATGCAGGGTTTTTGGTAATGTGAGTCAATACGATATACAGTACACCGTTCAATAGAAATACTGAAATGATAACAGTAAAGCTGAACGAAAAGATGATGAACAGCAATGAACCGATAACAACGGTCATCATTAAAGCGAACAATGATATGGGCAGACCCATTATCACGGCTCGCTTGCGTATGTTTTTATAGACCTCGAATCGTTTCATTACACTACGATGCTAATGAGATACGTAAAGATGCCCACGACAGCTCCTGCAATCAATACAAAGACCAATACGCGGGTAATCCCTTTCTTTAAATCGGCATTTTCGCCAAAGAAATGTCCGGCATTAAATAGGAAGCCAATTAAAAAGATAACACCCAGAATAATGGGGAAAATGGTTCGGATAGTATCAGAAACATCGTTTACGGAATCTTCGATACCACCGATTTGTGCAAAAGTTGTACTTGAAATAAGCAATGATAAGATGGTTACATAATGTGATTTTTTCATAATCAAAGTGATTTAGATTTTACGTCAATTTTGATATTTGAAAAATAGTGTATATTGCAATACAAATAACTGATAATCAGTAAATTGTGAATAAAATAAGTTTTGATATCAATTGTTTTTATTTGATGCGAATTGGTATCAAATTTTATGAAAATTGAAAAGTGCTATGTTGATAACTCTAAAATTTTGGAAGTGGATAAGGCCCAAAAACGTCAGTTTTGTGATTTTGATGCTACAATTCTGTGTGATTTTCGGTCAACAAAAAGTCATTATCATCGACCCTGGACACGGTGGAAAAGATACTGGTGCAATCGGTACAAATAGTATTCAAGAAAAGGATGTATCGTTAAGTATTGCCAAAGAGATTATAAGGCTAAATAAAACCCTCTTAAATAACGAGTTTGATATGTATTCGACCAGATATAAGGACACTTTAATTTCTTTATCCGAAAGAAGTCGATTGGCTGAAAGCTTAAAGGCTGATGTGTTTGTATCGTTACATTGCAATGCCTCTAACACATCGGCAAAAGGAATGGACATTTACGTGCATAATACCAACGATGTAGAAGTACTTATAAAGAAATCTATCGGAATGGGATTGTCCATTTTGGAAGAAAGCACTCTGAAATTGGGCTTTAAAAAACGAGCAGTTCGATTCGCAAATTTTCAAGTGCTACGTGAAAATATCGAAATTCGCCCTGCTATACTCATCGAAATGGGCTTTATTTCGAGCACCGATGAAGCGGACTATTTTTTAAAGATTAAAAATATAAGAGCAATGGCCTTGGCTATTTTAATGGGATTGTATAACTATTTAAATGTTGGATTATGAAGGAAATATTTATGGAAATTGTAAAGAGCATTAGAAAGATTATTATAACTATCTTCAAAGAGATAATTAAAACTAAAAATCCTCAATCCTAAATTTTAGTTTTTTGTCAAAATATAACTTGTCAAAATAATTTTGTAGGGTTGGGTCAGTAAAAACAACATATTCACTTTCACATATTTCTTTGAAGTTCTTTGGGTCTTTTAGGAACATAGCACATACATCCAATTCATCATTGGTTATTAATCTTCCGTGTAGTAATTCTCTATGCTCCAAAAAGTCAAAAATCTTTCTGGACGGATTACTGAAACTATTGTAAAGCACTTTCAAAAAAGTTTCTAAATCATCGACATATATTGACCAAGGGTAAGGGTCTTCATTATTTTTCCTTTTAAGCATTAATCCTAAATCGGTTTGTATGGAAGCAAATCTTTCTGAAGTGACTACAATGCAAAAAATCTCGTGAATTTCATTCGTGATAATTACCTCCGATTTATTTTTCAAGCTAACAATAACCTTTTCATTGTTTAACAATTCCTGTTCAACCTGATAGCATTGGTCATAACCTTTTTGAATACAGTCGTTAAAGTCAGATTTAATTCTTTGGTATGCTTGTTCCGTAACCCTTCGTGGTTCTCTATATCTTGAAGCCTTACATTCAATGATATAGGCGTTATTATCCACAAGGATTAATATATCTTTTTCTTCTGGCTCGTTGTTTATGTAATAGTTGGTGAAAATTTTAATCCTTTTTGATTTTTTGAAGAATTTTTTAAATATATCCAAAGTATGGCTTTCCAAAACAACTTTTCCTCTACGGAAATTTACTTGTTCTTTTTCCTTTTTTGTTTGAGTAAGCGTGGTATAAAGTAAATCATATAGAGTTGAAGGCAATTGTTTTTGATATACGTTTAAATACTGATTATCACTAATTTTTATAATCGGTTTATTTTCTAAAGGATTTTGTTGGGAATAAAATAAATTACTATGATTATCTTTAATATCAATTGAAAATAAGTTACAGAAAACATCAATATGTTTTTCTTCAAAAGAGGGGTAAAAATCTTGTTTGGAAAAAAGTAAACATTGGTGGGGTTTCTCAAAAAAATTCAAAAAACTTTCTTGGGTCTCATTCGAAAGTTCTAACAGCTTATCTGTAAACTCATTCTCTGCTAATAATCCATTTGCAGATTGCCGAGCCAGTTTGTCAAAGCCTTTGTCTAAAATAAATGACTTTGAATTTATTGACTTTGCACGATAAATTAATTCAGAATGATTGCATAAATTAATTAAGGTTTTTAAATCGATTTCTAATCTTTCCTGTATTTTATCTTGATAAGGTTTAAACATCCTAATAACCTTATTTACCTCTTGTTCTCTATAATTTAATATTCCGTTTTGAAAGTAATTTTTGAATGCTAATTCGTGAACAAGTAATTTTTGTCTTTTATCAGAAATCTCATCAAATTCATTTCCATCATAATTTTCTGATAAATAGAAACTAACTATCTCTAAAAGAATATCAGCAACTTGCTGAAGTACTAAATCATTTTTTTCTGAATAATGAAGTTCTTCCTTGCCTTCCAATGGTGTAGAGAGTCTTAACATTATCAGATATAAAGAGTCCTTCAATTTTGACTTGAATTTTTCTGAAAATCCAATATTGCTTCTTTCTGGATGGTGTCTAATAAAATCAGCAAAAAAACATACAAAGCTCTCTTTTGAATAACGAGAGATTATTTTTTGAATTTCTAATGATTTTTGTTCTAAATCTATTTTCTTCATTTTATCCTAAAAACACTATGCTTAATTTTTCAAATCGTTCCAAATGAATTACAATATTTTTATATTTCATCAAATTCAAAATTAAGATTTTGCAATTCTGGGGTAATCTCTAACGGGTTTCCTTTTTTGGTTTGTCTGCCAGTTTCTGATATCAAGTGTAAATTGGTTTTGGCTCTTGAACAGATAACATAAAGTAGTTTTTTTGAAGCGGCAACAGGGTCTCCAGTAAAAATGTCATTCCAATGTGGGATATACCCATTTAGCAAACCATAAGCAATAACGGTTTCAAATTCTTCTCCTTTAACACCAACGCAAGTATTGATGACGACGCCTGACATTTCTCTATAAAAACTCATAAATGATGCTATGTCACTTGGAACTTGAAACGTTGGGTCTTCAAGACGGCTCTTTATTACATCGAAAAAGGTCTTCCTATTTATAAGAAGTTGTGCGTAAATAGTTTGGTCAATCCCAACAGCCTCTAAAAACTGGTCAAAACAATCATTAAGATAATCGATACCTTCAGTTTCATTGGATGTTATCGAGTTTATCAATTTCAATACATTTCGCTCTGTTTGATATTGTTCGCTGAATTCAGTATTGGTATGTTCTTTAAAGTTTTCAATTACTTCAGAACACCATTTGTATCGTAATGAATATATTTTTGGTTGTGGCTGTGTTAAGAACAACCTCGATAACTTATACCAAATGTTATTTCGATTTTTTGACATTGGTGCTAAACCTGAAGCATCAAAATTTACATCTGGTAGTTTGGCTCTCAACTGTTTTGTGATAGTAGTTATTAACCACCATTGCGGAACCAATACGCATATTTCATCTTCTGGAATTCCATTATCTAAACTATGCTCTATAAGTCGTCCAATTTCATCTACTAAATATCCTTTGTCAATGGTGTTATTGTACGTTATTATACTATCAACGTCTTTATTAGTACCAATAGCTTCGATTTTAATTGGGTTTGTCTGGAATATAGAGTAAAAGTCAATAATTCTTTGTGTTGACCTATAATTTCCAGAAAGCGTAAGTTGCTCAATAGGTAAAGTTTTTAACTCTTCTTGTATTTCTTCCAAATTTTTGGCAATGCCACCCAAAGATGCGTAAATTGCTTGGTCTGTATCTCCTACTAAAAATAGATTTGAGCTACCTTCCCCAGTTGTTACAATGGAAGAAATAATTGCGTAAAGCAAATCCTGTGTATCTTGATATTCATCAACACATATAAGGCTAAAAATGTTCGATAACGTTTTTTTTATTTTAGGATGCTTGGTTAAGAGTTTGTATGAATAATATAGTAGAAGCTCGAAATCAATTAATTTCTCTGCTTGTAGCCTTTCGTGATAATCCTTAAGAACTCTTTTTTGAATTGTTTTTGATTCAGCGAATGTGCCGTCCCTATTGAATCTAAAATTAATTGGGTCAATAGGTTTTAATTTATGCTTTTCTTTAAGTTCGCTTATGATATCCGAGGCATAAGTTTCATCTGCAATTAAATAGCCATTTTCAAGTTCTGGTAAATAACAGGAATAGGGTTTAATAATCCATTCGAGACAGAATGAATGCAAAGTGCCAGACCAAACTCTTTTGCTATTAATTCCCATTGCGTTTAATCTGCGATATATTTCTTCAGAGGCTCTTACAGTAAAAGTCAGGGCAACAATTCTCTGCTTACTGTCTAAATCAATATTTTTTAGAGCATAAGCGAGTTTATGAATAATCACTCGTGTTTTTCCACTTCCAGGGCAAGCAGTAAGAAGTACATTTCCATTTTTAACAACGGCATCTTTTTGTTGGTCGCTTAAAGTATCTAAAATCATATAAACGATAAAAATTTAGTAAACTGGTCATTAGGAAAGTTAGCTATATAGTCATCAATAACCTGTTGGTCTTCTTTATCCTTAAAACTAATTTTTGTTGCTACATCGTAATAACTATCATTTTTACTACGACTAATTTTTCGTAACCTGTATTTAGCAGTTTTAGCTTTAGACGCATTATTTAGATGGGAAGATGCAAAGGCAACGGCTTTCAAAATATATTCAGGAATATAAGTATTGTAAACTAAATTATCTGCAACAACCAAAGCCAGCCAACCTTTACCTTTTTTATCAGCCAATCGTAAAACTTCTACACCAGCAATCGAAACTGATTTATCTTCTAACTTTTTCTTTGAAGCATCAATAGCTGCTTGTTGTTTGAAAATTTCAGTAAGTGATTGTATGTATTCGTGACTGTTCCCGTTCAAAAGAAAATCAACTTCAAAAGTGTAATCAGAGTAAAAAGGAATCAAAAAGTCGTTTTTGTTACAAAATTTATCCAATTCTTTTTTTCTTTCAGCTCCACTAATTTGCGAAGCTCTACAATGCTTTTGATAAACAGTATCATCAGCTTCAATTGCAGGTAAATTGACTATGCTGGCATCCAAGTCAGTCAGTATGGAACAGTTTTTCTGAATTCTATCTTTATGGAAAAGTCTTGCGACATTTTTAAAGCCCGTACTTCCAATGTTTACGAGACTTACGCCAATTTCATCGAGCGAAATTCCAAAGACTTTTTTAAACATTTGAGGAATGAGAATTTGTTCTGCATCGCCTTCAACCAAAACAACGCCTTTCGCAAAAAGCAAGTTGCTTCTAATGGCGTCCAAGTACCTTTCGGCTCTTGTTATATAATCATCATCAAGATTGTTAGCTGGTTGATATACCAAAGTCTGCATATTTCCTCGGCTTAAAATATTTACTGAACTTATTCGGCTTACAGATGAAATGTGAGTAGAATGCGTTGAAATAATAACCTGTGTTTTATTGGTTTGCACATTATCAAACAGGGTTTTTTGAATATGCGTATGAATATGTGCTTCCGGTTCTTCTATTAAAAGAAAATTTGCAATTCTATCCGTTCTGATTTTTTCATACTCCAATAGCTTTAGTGATAGGTAAATCATATTTGCACCTCCCAAACTCAACTCCCATATTTTACCCATATAACCTTCTTCATCTGGGTCGCCAACCCATAGTTTGAGTGATTGCAGTAGTTTTTCCATATCATTTGGAAGCTCCGATTTTACATCTATATTAGGGCCGTAAGTAGTACCCACGGCTTCCTTAATACTTTTGTCAATTCCATCTTTTACTTCCTTGACTTCTTTGAGAGAACTAATTTGGTCGTTAAGTTTGTTAACGCTATCAATGATGTCCGTTTGTTTTGAAACTTCAATAGTTTTTTCCTTTCCTCGTAATAAATTAATCAATGGATTAGTAGAATAGGAACGTAAGTCGCTTTCGACATCTCGAAGTGCTTTAATGAACGTACAAGAAACCTCGTTGTGCACACTTATTTCCCTCGGCAGAAACGTTCCAAAAATCAATTCTTCTTTATCATCTGGGTTTGGGAATTCAACAGTATCAAAATCGCCAACATACTTTTTATAGGTAGTATCATCACTAAAATCTCCAGAGCCTCTGCACAAGTAAGATGTTTCATAATCATCAATCGTAAGTTTATCAAGAAAAAGCTGAAGCCCTGCTACACTTTTACCTGCGGTTTGTGAATAATCATAAAGTTCTTTTCTAAACTGATATTTTGGTCTAAAGTACACCGAGTAACTTCCAGTCTTTTTGCTGCCTTCCATATCTCCCGAAGATTGTACTGCCAGTACCTGTGCTTCTTCACTCGCATCCAGTTCGTCAAAAGTAACCGATAAAATTATCCAATGTCCAGCCCATTTACCCAGACCTCGGTTAAAGTCAGACTCATTAAATCTTATATATCTTGGAAGTTTATCATCGATTAAAACTCGTAAAGCAAAAAAGAGATTGGTTTTACCTGAACCGTTTTCTCCTAAAATAGTATTTATACCTTTTTTAAAGATGAATTTTGATTTATAGAAATTTCTAAAATTCCTAATGGATAGTGAACTTATATGCATAATAATTATTTTGAAACAATAAAAAAGCCAATGATTTCCCATTAGCTTTTTAAACATTAATATTAAGCGTAATCGCCTATAAATATAGTGAAATGTCTTTTTAAATTCTTACGGATTCCTGCAATTTGTTAAAATCTTATTAAGACATATCTTTGCTTTTAGAAGTTGAAATTTTAGACATTTTTTTGTAAATTACATCTAATTTGAGCGTTATAATCTCTAATGTAAATTAGAATGAAAGCGATAGCAATTTTCTTTTTGAATGTACTTCAAAATATCTTGGGGATGACCTTTGGTTTACTGTTTCCACGTAAAACTAAACGGAATTCGTACAAGGCTTTATCTGATGTTGACAAGGTAAAATACCTTGAAAAAAGAAGACAATGCAAAGGATATAAAAAACAATGGCTATATTATAGATGCAGAGAAGAAGGTTTGCTGGAAGCGTATAATGAATTATTCAAAACTGAACTTGAAAAACAAGATTCAGGAACGAAATTTAGCTTTGGTAAATACCGAGGGGAATTTGTTGAAGATATTTGGGAATCTGATAAAGAGTATGTCAATTGGCTTTCCCAACAAGATTGGTTGGCTCAATATTTGGATGAAAGCGATATGATACACGAACTACTTCTTTTAGAGGAAGAAAACCAAAATTAGATTTAATCCCTTTTATCACGACTGCTTTTATCAAAGGCAATTAAATTGAACAGTTGTCGTATCCTTGAACGTACCCTATTCCCATAACGTTCCTCCAATTCTTTGGCATTTAGGTTTGTAGTCGCGTGGGTCTTAATTTTGTGGCTTAAAAATAAATCATAGCGAGAAAGTATGATTTCGCCCATTACATTACAGTCCTTACCAAAATGCCTTCCGGTTGGTTCTACGCCCAAATCATCAAAACAATAAAATCTCTTATCGCCATAATTTTCAATTATGGTGTAGCCAATATTGTTAAATGCAAAGGCAATGTTTCGTGTGGGTATAACCTCATACGATTTCTGATGTGGCACAATATGAAGTAACAATTTCATCAAACTGGTTTTTCCGCATCCAACAGGACCAGAAAGTAAAATGCCTTTATTGATGTCGATATTTAATTTTTTACAATTAGCTTCATCCTTGATAAAATAATTACAGAGCTTGAACAGAATATCACGGTCTTCTTCAAAAATTTTAAATTTCTTGCCAAATAGCAATTTTCCTTTGGCATTGAGGTAAGTGAGCATTTTATCAAAATCATAAAGCATTTGATTGTCTTTCAGTTCTCCCAATGAATATTGAACGCTACCCTCGATAATGATATGTGGTTTGTGGGGATTCATAAGGGTTCATTGTAGTTTTTGTTGGAACTTGTCTTTAGGTTGTCCGTATTTTGGCTAACTGCGACCATTGTTTTTTCTTCTTTTATCTCGTCCGCTTTTAACATCCAGTTGCGAGCTGTGGCGTGCCAATCGACAATTTTTGTTTTGCCACCTACTTTCCAGCCGATACCTTGGTAGTGGTTGTAAAATTTTTTGGCTTCCAATTCTGGCCAATTTTCTTTTTCAAAAAAATCAATCACTTCATTTTCATTTTTTGGCTTGTCAAGTTTAGTATCATTTGTATTGTTTTTTCCTGTTTGTATATGTTTGTTTATAGATACCACCGCTTGTCCATCGCTTGTCCCGATACTGGTACGACTTGGGTACAGAGCTTGTCCATCACTTGTCCCAAAATTGAACATCTTGATTCGACTTCCTTTAAAGGGGTTGTGTGAGGGTTCGTAAAACAGGTATTTCCAATGGTGCAGTTCTTTGATGCAACGATGGTAAGTGGTTTTTGACCCAATCTTGGAAAACCGCATCGCTTCTTCTCGGTTGATATAGAATTCCATTGGAAAGTGATAGTTGTTCCACAACTGAAATAATGCCACATACAAACTGATGTGCGTGGGATTTAAACGGCCGTCTTTTGAGAATTGTAAGAATACTGCGTTTAAGTGCTTTATGTAATTGACCTGCTCCAAAACGATACTAGAATTTATTATGAATTTTGTTATTTTCCATTACGCTCATTATTTCTTCATAATCGTAATAGAGTACACCGCCAACTTTTGTGTAGGGCAATGTGCCATTGATTCTTAAATTCTGTAAAGTGCCTGAAGAGATTCCCAAAAGTTTTTTTATTTCAGGGGATTTTAACCACCTTTTGGTAATATGGCCAGATTGGCTGTTGAGTAGTTCCTTGATATCATCGAGCAGTTCCAGTTTGAACTCTCGAAGGTCGTCTGTGGTAATAATACTTGTAGGCATAATAGAACGGATTAAAAGAAAGGGACTACCGTTTTGCTTCCATCTAAAATGATAGCCCCTGACCTGATTTGACTTTCGTTCTACAAAATTGGGGTAGTTTGATGGATTTTATTCACAAGTTAAGCTTACTTGGGTATTTTTTTTCTCTCATTTTCAATGTAATACAATATAGGGTTTTGTTACTTTCCAAAAAAAATACCCTATCTAAAAACCACCAAATAAAATGAGATTTTCCTCAAAATGAGAAACACCCAAGTTGAAGCATCTTGGGTGTTTTATTTTACGTTGTCAGTATCATCCATCCTTTTGGTCAACTGCTTTTTCAGTATATCCAAAAATTTGGTTCTGCCATTTTTACGCATACGTATTTCCAGAAAAGCTCTGTAATAATCGCCCAAGTCCACTTTAAACGTTTTTTCAACAAAATAGGCAATATCTTTAATGTCAACAGTACCATTATTTATGACATCTGTGCTGTGCAAAGCGTATATCAGTTCAATTAAATATATTTTGTGGGCTGTCCAGGTAATTTTGGTTTTACTTTGTAACAATTTTAAACTTGCATAATTTCCATTATTTTCCAATTTATCAATTTCCCGTTTTAAGTGTACAATCAAAAGGTCGTAGGCTAAAATTGTGGCCACGGTACTATCGTGGCTTGTTGCAAATTGTTCATCTACAAAAAAGTGAAATGAATCCGGGAATAACCGAATATCTGCCTTGCCTCTCAAAAAATATTGTTCATCAAATACAGTTGCTTCCCTACGGTAATAATGGTAAAAATCGAGATTGTCGTTAAAATAAGTTTGAAGTTTTTCAATATAATTGTTCAAATATTTTACTTGAGATTTATTACTTCCTCTTGGTCTTTTACCTTCAATATTAAATAGTTTTACATAATAAATGAGCTTGCTATAAATTTTTGGTTTAGTACACTTAAAAAAAGATATTTCCTCTAGCTTGGTTTCAAATTCATAGTCAACTATGATACTTCTAACTTTCTTAAGGGTTTGCTTTGCAAGTTTAATCCCTTTTTCAGCTCTCACTAAAATATCTTCTTCTTCTATTTCAAGAATATTTAATTCAGAGTCTAATTTTTTTAATATGTCGTCGTAATTTGTTGTCATTTATTTTCGGTATCATTATTACCGTTTCATATTTTGCAAAAACGTTGCATTTAAAATTATAAGTAACGTTAAATTAGGAAAGTTAAAACCAGTCAATTTATCCTTCACAACTCTTGCATATTTTATAGCTATGCTAAATATTTTCTTTAATTTTTATTAATCACTTAAACAGATATAAAATACTTTAGGAACTGCAAGAACAGTACAAAGCAGATTAACAGGATAACAACGATTATAATACCAATCCAAATTATTTTATCTTTTTTAGTAATGCTTTTTTTTAGAGATGGTACTTTATTGTTTTTTTTATCTCGTCTATTTTCTAACATAGAATATCATTTTTGCTATGAACCAACGAATCACTTCCACTTCATCTGCTGTAACTCCAAAGACCACTTGGAACATTATATTCTCGCACTTAATCAATGCTTATGAATATTCCCTTTTAGTACAAAATAGTATAATAGGAATGCGGTTATTACCACAAAAATTATTGCAAGAATCCCATTGAACTTATCTTTTTTTGTGATTTTGTTATTCGATGATTTATTAACTTTCTTATTTCTTTTATTTCTCTGTTCTTGATACATCGCTTTTGATTATTACCATTTCATCTTCTGCAATCTTACAGCGTTTAAAATAGCCAACAAAGCCACTCCCACATCCGCAAATACAGCTTCCCACATTGTTGCCAGACCGCCTGCACCCAAAACAAGTACAATAGCTTTTACTCCAAAAGCAAGCGCAATATTTTGATATACAATACGTCTGGTTGAACGACCTATTTTAATAGCTTTTGCAATTTTGCTCGGTTGGTCTGTTTGGATGATAACATCTGCGGTCTCAATGGCGACATCGCTACCTAAACCACCCATTGCAATACCTACATCACTTGCTGCCAATACTGGTGCATCGTTGATACCGTCTCCAATAAAAGCTACTCTTCCGTCATTTTCGGACATCAGTTTTTCAACTTCTGCCAATTTATCTTCTGGAAGCAATCCACCTTTTGCCCAATCTACACCCATTTCTTTGGCAACTTGTTGAGTAATGGAATCCTTATCGCCCGAAAGCATTATGATTTTTGAAATACCCGATTCCCGAATTTGATTAATGGCTTCGTGGGCATCATCCTTTAACTCGTCTGCAATGATTACATAACCAGCAAATTTGCCTTCAATGGAAACCATCACGATAGATTCTACAATGTTGTCGGTATCAGATGGAACTTCGATATTATTTGAAGTCATCAATGGTTTGTTCCCAACCAATACGGTTTTGCCGTTTACTGTTCCTTTTAAGCCTTTTCCTGCTATTTCACTTACTTCGGAAGCTTGAAAATATTCGCTATCAGCTTTATACTCCAAAATGGCCTTGGCAATGGGATGGGTGGATTGTTCTTCCATCGCCATTAGGTATTTCATCATTTCGGTTTCGCTCAATGACCCATCTCTTACAACAACATTTTTTATTTTGAAAACACCTTTGGTTACAGTTCCTGTTTTGTCCATAACAACGGTATTAACCTTTGTCATTTCATCCAAATACGATGCTCCTTTAAACAGAATACCATTTTTTGAAGCTGCTCCCAATCCCCCGAAATAACCCAACGGAATTGAAATGACTAAAGCACACGGACAGGAAATGACCAAGAAAATCAATGCTCTGTACAACCAATCGCTAAAGACATAATCGTCCACAAAAAAGTAGGGTATAAACGTTAATCCAATCGCGAGAAAGACAACGATTGGTGTATAGATTCTTGCGAACTTTCTAATGAACAATTCGGTTTTTGATTTCCGTGCGGTGGCGTTTTGCACCATATCAAGAATTCTTGCAATGGAACTATCCTTAAATTCTTTGGTAGTTTCAATTTCAATAACTCCATCCAGATTGATGCTTCCTGCAAATACTTTTTCTCCTTTTTCAATGGTATCGGGTTTGCTTTCGCCCGTTAATGCTGCGGTATTGAACGAGCCTTTTTCGGACAGTAAAATACCATCCAAAGGGATTTTTTCGCCCACACGTACTTGTATTTTTTCGCCAATAGCAACGATTTCGGGATTTACAGAAACATAATTGTTGTTCCTATAGACCAAGGCTTCATTAGGTCGTACATCCAATAATGCCTTGATGCTTCCCTTGGCTTTTTTAACGGCGGCACTTTGGAACAATTCGCCTACAGCATAAAACAACATTACTGCCACACCTTCGGGATATTCGCCAATGGCGAATGCACCTATGGTTGCGATGGACATCAATAAAAACTCTGTAAAGAAATCCCCATTTTTGATGCTTTTCCATCCTTCCTTTATTACAGGAAAACCTACTGGAAGGTATGCGACTGCATACCAGACGATACGTATCCAATCTTTAAAAAATGCTACGTCAAAATAATCCACCGCAATACCAATAATCAGCATTACAAAGCTGAAAATTGCTGGCAAATAGGTTTTGAATTTCTCTATGTTTTCTGAACTGCTATGGTTGCGGCCATCATTGCGCTTGTGAGTATCTGATGAAGTTTTGTTCAAATCTCTTAAATTCAGTTTCTTTTTTTTCATTAATTCGATTATAATTTCATTTAAATCTATGGTTATTCCAATCTCAACACCATTTGGGCAAACTGCACCTCTATGGTATCATCGATACCCTCTATTAAGGAATCCAAACCAGTATTTGAAACCAATAATTGTCCGGTTGCACTTATCAGGCAGGACATACTTACTCCTTGTTCTATATGGGTAAGGGTTGCTTTAAATTGTGATTTAAAAGATTTTCCTTGATAAGTAACATCTATCAACCAATTAAAGTTGATAGGGTCGTGCCGTTTTGATAAAAAATCCTGTGATGGAATAGTGCCCGTGAACCGAAGCATTAAAGGGTCTTCCCGCTGTTGTAAAGTGGCATTGATTTCAGGAATATCTGTTGATAAAGTCTTAAGGTCGAGTACACCATTAACCACTTTGGAATCATAATCAAGATATAAGGCCAATTTATGGCTTTCTGCCTTGACTGGTTTATCATCAACCAAAGTCATCATCATAATATGACCTTCTTCAGTTGTATAAATTTTTTGGGCGTTTGCCGTATAATAACAAACCAATAAGGTTATTAAAATACAATGTTTAACATTCATAATATCCATCTTTAATTGTATAATTAAAAAAAGCAGCTTCTACTTTTGCTTTTAATGCTATTAATCATTTTGCTTTAAAAAGCCTCATAAAAGCTGCCTGCTATTAATTAAGTTTTCACTTAATTTATTTTAAATAAAAAATTTCACTCTTTCACATAACTATTTACCGCTACTTATTATCTATATCCTTTTCTCTTTTACCGAAATAATACATCAGCGCCAAACTGGCACCTAATAGCCCAAACAGAATATTCTCGAAAATTTGATTCCCATTGATATTCAAAATTTCAATGGAATTATTTATTAAATAATCCCACCAATTAATTTCATAATTCTGGCTGCTAAACGTGAAAATTGTTATCCCAAGAGGTTGAAGGATAAAAACACCTATGGCAAACCCAATTAGTATGGTAATAAGAATATTCTTTTTATTCATCGTCTGTCTTTTACGGAAGTAGCTTACTGGCTCTCAATCCAACTTTTGGCATCTTCCTTTTGGTCTATATTGAAATACTTAATTTCGGCGTTCGTAAAAGGTTTCATAAATTGGGTTATCCAATTCTGCCATTTTTTATCTCCTACCATTGCTATTTTTTCATAGTCTCTGGCGTGGGCCGTATCCATTTTGAGGTCTTCCCATAAACCAGGCAAGTCCCAACCCGTAAAATTATCCATCTCAAAATACCAACGAACCTTCATTCCCTTATCCAGTATAGCGTGGATAAGTGGATGGATTTTTTCTATGTCTTCTTTTTTCAATTTGCCCGAAGCTTTTGTTGCAACAATATTTTTTTCTTTTAATTCGATTATTTGTAACATTTTATATAATTTTTAATTAATTATTATCCTTCTAAATCGTAAAACCATTCTTCAGCCATTACAACTGCTTTTTTGATGGCTTTTTCTTTTGAAAAGTCTTCCTTTTCGATTAATTCTTTTGCAATTTCAATTGCTTTTTTCCTTACCGATGGATTAAGGGCGTCAAGCTCTGTTCTAAATTCTTCAAATGTCCAGTCCATAAAAAATGTATTAGTGGTTAAACAATTCGTTTTCTTCTTTACCATCTACCTCTTTTCTTGGTCTTTTATCCAAAAAATAATCGAGTATTATTCCCACTATTATCGCTCCTACAAAGGCAGCGTAAACCAATCCATCATACTGAATAATTAGCATTAGGCTAACCAATATGGCCAAAATGGGCAGTATTGGAACTTTGCCAATAGACAATGGCACTCTGAAAGGTCTGTTCTGTGTTGGTTCTTTAAAACGTAAAACAATGAGTGCAATATTTACGGCTACAAACACAAGCAGTGCGCCTAAAGAAGACATACCCGCTACAATTTTAATATCGCCCAATAGCAAAAAACAAGCGACCGCAGCCATAACCACAAATGTGGTTACCCAAGGTACTTTTTGTGCATTTACTTTAGTCATAAATTTTGGAAGTTCGCCCACGCTTGCCATTCCGAACAATAACCTACTTATGGAAATGATACCGCTAAATGCAGCATTAGCCGTGGCAAATAATGCTGCAACTGCCAAAACTACTGGTAGCCAAGAGTTAAGATTCGATGCCGCCAAAGACAAGGGCGAATCCACCTTTGATATTGCAATTGGGTCAGCAATATTGAGTACAGTAAATGAGATAAGCAAATAGAAGATGGTGGTAATTACCATTGTCAATAAAAAGGCACGAGGAATCGTTTTTCCTGGATTTTTAACTTCTGAACCTAACGATGCCATATGCTCAAAACCTGTATAGACAAAAAACAAAGTCGCCGTGGCCGCAAGTGTCCCAGAGAATGAGTTGATTTGAAAAATTTCAGCTTTTGGCAAGCCTGTTTCTTTAAGGCCTATAAAGATAAGAATGAGCAAACCCAACAATTGGATACTGACCATTATAATATTAGCAGTAGATGATTTCTTTATACCTGTAATACTTATCAAAGCAAGCAATAACAATACACCATAGCTTATCAATAATCCCGGTACTTCAAAAAAGGTATTGAAATATCCCGAAAATGCCAGCAGTACCGCCGCAATTGTTGCCGAACTATGGAAAGCAACGGTCCAACCCGTAAGAAAAGAAGGAATGTCGATTTTTGGAAATGCTTTCCTTACAAATATAAATTCTGCGCCAGCATTTGGGTAGGTAGATGATAATTCGGCATAGGACATTGCAGAAATACTGGCTGCAACTGCTGCAAAAATAAAGCTCAACCAAATATCGGTTCCTGCCTGTCCGGCTGCCGCGCCAATCACAGTATAGATTCCTGCGCCCACAATCGTGCCAACGCCATAAAAGGTAAGCCGTAGCGTACCCAAGGATTTTTTTAGTTCTGCCATTATATTTTTTAAGTTAGAGAAGGTGGAAGAAACCTGAACCTGACCATTGGGCGCAAGGGTTCAGAGTTCTGGAACTCCCACCTAATATTTTTGTCTGCATTTTTTACATATTCCTTTCAATACCAGGTTCACATCGCTCACCTCATAATCTTCTGGCAAGCTTTCTTCCGATATCTTATTCGGTAAACAGGTTGTTTTCCTACAATCGGTGCAATGAAAGTGGATATGTAAATCTGTACCGTATTTACCTTTGGCGTTTTCATCGGAAATCGCAAATTTTGCCATTCCAGTCCCATCATTAATCTGATGAATCAGCCCTTTATCCTCAAAAATCTTGAGATTGCGATAAAAGGTCGTCCTGTTTGCTGTTTTATTGGTTTCGCTCTTTTGAACAAAGGCCTTTTCCAAATCGGAAAAGGACACAGAACTTTGTTTCCTTTTCAGAAACTTGTATATCTCCGACCTCATTTTACTAGGGCGAATACCGTGATTTGATAATATTTTTTCCGTTTTGGTCATTTTAACCTTGATTCAAAAGCAATCTTCTTTATTAAATTTATTTTTTATAGGCGAGCAAACGCAATGCATTGACCACCACTACTAACGTTGAGCCCTCGTGAACCGCCACGGCTATCCCTATACTTGCCCAACTCATTATGGTAGCAGGAATTAAAAGCGCAACAACCCCCAAGCTTACCCATAAGTTTTGCCTGATAATCGCTTTCGCTTTTCTGCTCAAGCCTATGGCAAAGGGCAGGGTTTCCAGCTTATCGGCCATTAGGGCAATGTCAGCTGTTTCCAATGCCACATCACTGCCCGCTGCACCCATTGCGATACCTACGGTGCTGTTTGCCATTGCAGGGGCGTCGTTCACTCCGTCGCCTACCATTGCGACTTTGGATTCCTGTTCTTTTAATTTTTTAATGGCATCAACCTTTTCCTCTGGCAACAGGCTTCCCCAGGCATCGGTCAACCCAATTTCTTTAGCAACGGCATCGGCAACCTTTTGATTATCGCCAGTTAGCATTATCATCCGCTTGATACCGATTTCCTTTAATTTTTTAAGGGTTTCCTTGGCCGCTTCCCGTGGGGTATCCATCAGGGCGATGATACCGATATATTCTTTGTTCCTTCTTATGAGCATCGTAGTATTTCCGCCCCCTTCAAGTTCTTTTACTTTATTCGATATATCTTCGGATGGTTTTGCTTCATCGAGGTCTTCGTACAAGTCAAGGTTTCCAATATAGATTTTATCCTTGCCCAAAGAAGCTTTGATACCTTTTCCGAGAACTGCTTCCAAATCTGACGCATCGATAATATCAGTACCTTTCAGACGCTCTTTCCCATCCCTTACGACGGCTTTTGCCAAAGGGTGGTCGCTCAAGATTTCAACGGCAACGGCTATCTTTAACAGTTCATTTTCTTCAATATCCCCCAATGGTACTACTTCGGTAAGTTTGGGCTTGCCTTCGGTAAGCGTGCCCGTTTTATCAAAAGCCAAAGCAGTAATGACCCCCAAATCCTCAAGCGGTCGCCCACCCTTAATAAGTACACCGCCCCGTGCCGCACTTGCCACACCGCTCAATACGGCACTTGGTGTTGAAATGGCCAGTGCACAGGGACTTGCAGCTACCAATACCGCCATTGCACGGTAAAAGCTGGCACTAAATGGTTCGTTGATAACCAAAAAAGCAAAGAGCAGAATAACCACAAGAATAAGTACGGAAGGCACGAAGTATTTTTCGAACCTATCGGTCAACAGCTGTGTGGGCGATTTCTGGGTCTGTGCCTCGTTGACCAGTTTGACCAATCGGGACAGGGTAGAGTCTTTGGCTTCTTTGATTACCTTAATTTCCAGCGTGTTATTACCGTTGATAGTTCCAGCGAATACGCGGTTTTCGTCCTTGATATCATCGTCTTTCGAATAGTCCTTGCCCGTATCTTCCACAGGAAGTTTGTCCACGGGTACACTTTCCCCGGTAATTGGTGCTTGGTTTACGCTGCTTTTTCCGTTGACCACGACGCCATCTGCGGATATTTTACTATTGGGCTTGACCACTATAATATCGCCAATACTTAATTCCTCAATTCCAACTTCTTCGGTCTTGCCATCTTTTTTAAGCAAGGCTGTTTTTGGTGCAAGGTCTGCAAGCGCGGCAATGCTTTTTCTTGCCTTGTTCATTGCATAGTGTTCCATAGCGTGCCCAAGACTAAATAAGAACAGCAACAGTGCACCTTCTGCCCATTCCCCCAGAATGGCGGCACCAATGGCAGCGACCAGCATTAAAAAGTCAATTTCAAAACCACCCTTGGCCACAGTTTGAACAGCTTCCTTGGCCGTAAAGAAACCACCGAAAAAGTAAGCCCCTATGTACAAAGTAAGACTAACCCAATCTGGGATGGATTCCACATAGGAAAGCCCGAAACCTATCCCGAGAAGTGCCCCACAGATAATGGAAAAAATAAGCTCCGTATTTTTACCTAAAATCCCACCGTGGGCGTGCGCTTCTCCGTCCTCGTGGGTCTCGCCCTCCTTGTGCTGGTGGCCCTCTGTGGAAGTTTGCTCTTTAGTATCTTGCTCCCTGGAACGTTCCTGTTTTTTTCTGGATGCTTCGGTGTGATTATTTTCGTTTGAAGAACTCCGCTGAACCTGAAGGTCTTCCTTTTCAATCTGTTTACTTATTTCATCAAAATTTGTTTGCTTTTTATCAAACTCAAGACGTAGCATTCCAGAGGCCGAAACGGAAGCCTCCAAAACCCCATTGATTGCCAAAAGGCTTTTCTCTATGGAACGTGCGTGCCTTGTATGTCTTATTCCTTTAACCTCTATGAGCAAATGCCCGTATTTTTCGGTAATTTCAGCACCAGTCCGTTCGGCGAGGGATTGAATGCGGTCTATAGAAATGATATCGGGGTCATAATGAAAACAGAGCTGTGGTGTGTCATCTTCCTTTGTATCGGCAACGTGCACTTTTTCGATGCCCTCTTTAGCCTGTAATTCTTTTATAAGCCGCTCAACACAAGTATCTTTTTCGTTTGGAACTTGCGGAAGAATAACCGGAATTTTTAGTTGTAGTTTTTTCATTAGACTGATATTTTAGAGTATATAGTATTCGTTCGACTTCTCTCTTTTAGGAACCTCCTCGCTATTAATCATTTGTTTGAGGTTTATTTCAATGGTTGTCGCCAAATCGGTTATAGGGGTATCCATAGGTTGGTTTTCAAAAGGATCCTGCATCAAAATGGATGTTTTTTCAATGGCAACAAAGATGATCGGGATAAAAAAGGTAATGGCAATTTCACCAGCCACGTTCTTATCATCCAGGCCAAATGGCAACATTGTGGCGAAAACGTATATGATCAAATGGATCAATAGGCTATGTGCTTTCGGGAAGACCGTGTTTTTTATTCGTTCGCATTTGCCCATAGAATCGCAGAGCCTTGCTATCGTGCTATCGAGTTGAATTTGTTGAAACTCGTTCACTGTTTTTTCGCTTCTTGCATCGGTTAATGCTTGTGAGTGTTTTAAAAGAATTGCATTGGGGACATTTTGATCAGAGATATCTTCAAATTTTATGTAACCGGCCACATTGGGCGAAAACGGAAGGTTTCTCAAAGATTCACCCAAAGCATAGCACCATACGATTTGGCGGTTTGCCATTTCCTGTACATTATATACATATTGTTCATCTAACCTATCATAAAAGGAAATGGTCTGTCTGATTAGTGTACGGGAATCATTCACAATTGCTCCCCATATAATACGGGCTTCCCACCAGCGCTCATAGGCTTGATTAGTACGAAAACCCAATAATAATGCTACAGCGGTACCAAAAACACCGGTTATGGCAATGGGGATCGAGATTTTAGCCAAAAACCCATATTGATCCATATAACCCACGAGAATTGCGTAGCTACCTAAAAATAATACATCATATTTTATGGTATTGAGGAAGTGGAAAATTGAAATACGTTTGTTCAGTAGCATTTTTATTGTTTAAAAGGTTATTCGATATATTACCCGCTTTATATGTAAATTGTTTTATAGATTTAAGTTTTATTGTTGAACTTTTTTCTTGTTTTAAAATAGGGCAATTTTCGGGCGACAAGTAAAAGGATTATAAGTAATGTGCTTGTGATACTAAGTAAGTACATCCCAAATCCCAATGCGATGCCTACACCTGCAGTTGCCCATACGGTAGCTGCCGTGGTCAACCCCACTATAGAGTTGGTTGAATTGTCCTTAAAAATAATACCGGCCCCCAGAAAACCAATACCAGAAACGATATTGGCAACTATCCTGGTCTGGTCCGCCACCTCAATATGGGTATTGATGATCGTTAAAAGTGCGGCTCCAAGACATACAGCTGCATAGGTTCTTATACCGGCGTCGTGGCCATCAGTTTCCCTATCTATGCCAATTAAAATCCCCAATAAAACTGCCAACCCTAATCGTGGCAATAACAGTAGTTCAGTTTGAAGGTCCATTTTTTATTTTTTTAAAAGGTTATTCCAATTTCAGCACTAATTGTGCAAACTGTACCTGTATGGTCTTGTCCAAACTCTGGATTAAAGAATCAAGACCTGAATCTGATACTAAAACCTGTCCTCTTGCACTTATCAGGCAAGACATACTTACTCCTTGTTCTATATGGGTAATGGTGGTTTTAAATTGTGATTTAAAGGATTTCCCTTGATAAGTAACATCAACCAGCCAATTAAAGTTGATAGGGTCGTGCCGCTTTGACAAAAAATCTTGTGATGGAATAGCACCCGTGAACCGAAGCATTAAAGGGTCTTCCTGCTCTTGTAAAATGGAATTGACTTCAGGAATATCTGTTGATAAAGTCTTAAGGTCGAGTGCACCATTAACCACTTTGGAACCATAATCAAGATATAAGGCCAGTTTATGGCTCTCTGCCTTAATGGGTTTATCATCAACCAAAGTCATCATCATAATATGACCTTCTTCAGTTGTATAAATTTTTTGGGCGTTAACTTTATGATAACCAATTAATAAGATTATCAAAATAAAATGTTTAATATTCATAAGATCTATTTCTAAATGTATAAGCTTAAAAAGCAGCCTCTACTTTTGCTGTTATTCCATTAATCATTTTGCTTTAAAAAAAAGCATCATAAAAGCTGCCTGCTATCAATCAAGTTTTGACAAAAACCCGTATAAGCTGCTATCTCTTCAATTTAAACCTTGATGCCACACTTTGGGCAAAATTTAGCATCCAAAGGTATGCTCTCCTTGCAATTATTGCATTTTCCCTTGCCCAATGCCGAGCCGCATTTTTGACAGAATAATGCGTTTTGGTCGTTATCGTTGCCACACTTTGGACACCGTATCAAAACCTTTGATGCTGAACGATCATCACGGTAACCATATTCGTGCTTTTGACCGTGCTTGCCGGAATGATGGCCACCTCGTCCCATTCCCCTGAATAAATGTTTTAAAAATCCCATATTGTCTAATTTAAATTTGAATATAAATGATCTAAAAGTACCACTGTCTCAAGTACATTCCACCGAAATACCATTGATCATAATTATTAAAGTTTTTGTTAAGTTCTTAACTGCTTTTTTCTATCCATTCTTTGGCATCGTCTTTTTCTTCTGGCTTATAAAATTTTATATGAGCCTCTGAAAAAGGTAGCAATGCCTCGGTAAATTGCTCCTGCCATTTAACGCTTCCCACTAAAGCGACACGCTTTAAATGTGTTTCATTCGGAAGATTTAATTCAATTCCCTTCCAATAGGCACTTACCGTCCAGCCTTCAAAATTTTGCATTTCAATGTACCAGGAAACTTCCTGATATGCAGTTATATGTTCTGTTAAGACCGGTATCAAGTTTTCATAATCCTTGGCATCCAGCTTATTCTCTGCCACCATATATACAGTAGCCTCTTTTTTATAGATTGTTATCATTGCTCACTATTTTTAAATGATAATTGAATTTAAAAACCAAACGTTTAATCCAGATTCTCGCTGCATTTTTCGCAAATGCCCTTTACCACCAAGTTGATATCCTCGGTAATATAGCCATCAGGTAAGCTTATATGCGGGATTTTATGGGCTGTTAAACACACAGTTTCATTACAATTGTTGCAATGAAAGTGTAAATGAAGGTCGTTGCCGACCTCGCACTCACAATTCTCTTCGCAAAGGGCGTATTTTATAACACCTGTCCCATCCTCGATTTGATGCACAAGACCTTTTTCTTCAAACGTTTTTATAGTCCTAAATAGGGTGCTTCTTTCACTGACCTTAAAATCCTTTTCCAAATCGCCAAGACTAATGGCCACCTCTAATTCCGCCAAACGCTTATAGGTCATAAGGCGCATAGCCGTAGGTCGTATTCCTTTGCTTTCCAGTAGTTGGACTATTTTTTCCATTTGTGCTAAAGTGTTTTATAGGTCGTACCGTTTTAAGGAATCCCCAGTTTTAATCTGAAAGGCATCCTCAATATTTGCTATATAAATAATACCATCTCCAGGTTCTCCCGTTTTGCCATTTTTTAAAATTATTTCAATTGCCGCTTGGGCTTCCTCATTTTGACAGACCAATTCCAACTTGACCACGGGACTGTCGGTTATACGAAAATCTAACGAAGGTCTTGCGCCTTTAGACTTAAAGGCGCCAGTGCCTTCTGCTTGTGAAAGGGTCATACTTTCAAATCCATTATCTGATAGTGCCTCAATGACTCTTTGGATTCGGTTCGGTTTTATAAATGCTTTTATTTCCTTCATATTATAAATTTTTTAAATTTTTAATCGATTTTGAACCGAGCCTGTTTTTTAATTTTTAACTAACTAATTAAGACGATAAACAAACTCGGAATCAAAATCTTTGATTTTTATTGAATTAATGTCCGTGTTCCAGTTCGCCTTTAACCATTTCCGAGGATAGGTTATAAGCTCCGTTTATCACGACTTTGGCATCCTTTGAAACTTCGGCAGGTAGATTGACTTCAACAAAGCCTAAATCAGTTATACCAACGGTTACGGGTATCATTTTAAATTTCATTTTGTTCGCTTCCATTTCTCCATCTTCATCCAAAATAAAAATAAAGGATTGCTCGCCTTCTTTTATAATGGCAGCTTCCGGTACGGCGAAACCCTTTTTTTCGCCTTGCACTATTCGCCCTTGTACGTACATACCCGGCAATAGGTTTTTATCCTTGTTTTCAATATCTGCCAGAACTTCCAGAGCTTTTGGGTCGGTGTTGAATGTTTTACCCACAGACCGAACGGTTGCTTTAAGCAGTTCATCTGGACGAGAGGCCGTTGAAAAATATATCTGTTGTCCTTTCTTGATTTGCTTTATATCCTTCTCATATACTTTGAAGTTGACATAAATCTTTGAATTATCGCTTATTGAGAACATTTTGGATTGTTGCGCCACGTAATCGCCAAGACTAATCATTACTTCATCCACATAGCCACTTATGGGTGTGGTAATGGGAACAGCGGAATATATTTGACCTTCAGCCACTTTGTCCGGATTAATGCCCAACAATCTCAATTGGGACCGCAAACCATTGACGCTGGATGTTGTGGAACGAAATTTTGACTGCGCCATCTGAAATTCCTTTCCAGAAGACACTCCTTTATCATAAAGGGTCTGCTTGCGTTCAAAATCCTGTTTCAAAAAGACCAGTTCGTCATTTTTTTCCTGATATTCCTGTTGCATTGCAATGATATCTGGGTGTTCTATATATGCCAATACCTGTCCTTTGCTTACGTTATCTCCGGGTATTACTTTTATGGAACTTACATTTCCACCAACAAACGGACTGATGTTCGCTTTATCCTGTGGGAAAAGTTCCAGCATACCTGTTACTTTAATATTGTTCCCTAAATTCCGTTCCTCCAAAGGTTTCATTTCCAAACCGATGGTTTCAGCCTGTTGCTTTGTAAGTTCGACAAGGCCTTCTTCCTCGCTGTGTCCACCTTCTTCCTCTCCTTCATCGTGACCTTCTTCGCCGTGTGCATCCTCTCCGGCTTCATTGGTTTTTGATACGCCTTCAGCTTCGTTATGTCCAAGTTCAGATTTTTGTGCATCGTTACAGCTCATAAACATAAGTGTAAATAATATGGTACTTACTAATAGTATATTCTTCATTTCTCTTTTTTTTAAGGTTATAGATTGCCCAATTGATATTGTATCTCAATGGCCTGTTGGTTATACTGGTTGATGAAATCCAAATGGTTTATTTTTATGTTGATGGCACTGTTGAGGATGGTGATATAAGTAATATAGTCTATCTCACCTTCCTTGTTTGCCAGTTCAGCAGTGGTCAATTGTTCTTCTGCCAGTGGCAGTGCCGCTTCTTCATAGTAGTTCAGCGTTTTCAGCGTTTTGTCCTAGGCTTTGTAGAGTTGGGATACCATACTCTGTGTGGTCGCCTTTTGTGTCAAATACTGGTTTTCGGCCACCATTGCATCTGCCTTGGCCGCTCTTACCCTGTTTTTTTGCGGAAGGAACCACAAGGGGATGCTGATTCCCGCCTGATATGCGTTGAACCCCGTAAAATCATTGTACTTGAGCTTGTCATAGCTCAGGCTGAACTTGGGCAGGAACTGGGATTTTTCGACCTTCACGTTCGCCCTGCCCACTGCTGCATTCTGAAGGTCATACTGTAACAAAGGGTTGTTCCCTATATCCAAACTATCAGGGGCGGATATAGGGTTTATGATTCCATAAGGCCCATCCATCGTTTCAATGGACCCATCGATTCCCAGATATTGCTTTAATGCCCTTTTTGCAATCTCGATATCGTCATAGGACTGTTGCTTTAATACCTGTATTTGTTGGTACTCCGAGGAAGCTGAAATGTAGGCGAGTTTTCCGGTCTCACCGCTATCGTACCTTAATTTGGCCGCACTTTCAAAATTGGCATAAATGCTGTCCAACCTTTCGGCAAGCTCCAGGCGGGCCTTATTGTAGGCAATCTCGTAATAAGCCTGCATCACATCACGTACCAACTGTTGCTCGTTAAGGTCATAGAATTTCTCGCCCAGCTTGGTACGTTCCTTATAGAACCTCGATTTTGAAAACCCGGAGAGCAGGTCAATGTTTCCCTGTTGTACCCCGAAGGTACGCAGTCTTCCCTGATTCAGTCCTTGGTCTTCCCTGCCGGCATATAAAAAGGTCCTGCCCAGGTCAAAACTCGTCCCTTTCAAAGCCTGTTCCCGTTCAATAAATGCCTGACCTTCCTTAAGCGATGGATAATTCTGTTTTGCCATAGCAATGGCCTCATCTACAGTCAAGGTTTTTGGAATTGTACCATCTTGATTGGTGTCTTGGGCAAACGCAGTTCCAGAAGCCATCAAACCGC
The DNA here is from genome assembly GCF_052728615.1 of Mariniflexile sp. Classification (NCBI taxonomy): domain Bacteria; kingdom Pseudomonadati; phylum Bacteroidota; class Flavobacteriia; order Flavobacteriales; family Flavobacteriaceae; genus Mariniflexile; species Mariniflexile sp. The sequence goes on from NZ_JBFVFE010000001.1 coordinate 89,818, forward strand.
CAACCATCAATAATACGGTTAAAATATTCGTTGATTTGTTGACATAACTTACATCTCCATCATTATTGTTTCGTTCCTTTCTCGATTCGAGCCAATAATACAATACTGGAATGACCACAAGGGTTAAAAATGTTGCTGTTATCAATCCGCCAATAACCACCGTTGCCAATGGTCGCTGCACTTCTGCACCGCCAGAGGTAGAAACCGCCATTGGGATAAAGCCCATAATGGCCGCCGTTGCCGTAAGCAAAATTGGCCGTAAGCGTTCGTGCGTTGCCTCGTATATTCGTTTTTTTAAGTCTGTCATTCCACTTTCTTTTAGTTCATTGAATTTGTTTATCAGTACCAATCCGTTTAAAACCGCTACTCCAAAGAGTACGATAAAACCAACCCCAGCAGAAATACTAAAAGGCATTCCACGAATCAAAAGCGCAAACACACCACCAATGGCTGCCAAAGGCACTGCCATATAAATCATTAAGGACTGTGAAAACGAGCTCAAGGCAAAATAGAGCAGTATGAATATTAGGAAAAGTGCGATAGGCACTACAATCATCAATCGGTCTGAAGCACGTTGCAAGTTCTCGAAAGAACCCCCGTAGGTTACATAATAACCTGGTGGTAATTTTACTTGCGTTTCCAGTTTTTGCTGAATTTCCTCGACCATCGATTTTACATCGCGTCCACGAACGTTTACACCTACCGAAATACGTCGGTATGTATTGTCCCTTGAAATTTGCATCGGCCCTGGTTTATAGCTGATATCCGCTACTTCCTTTAAGGGTACTTGCGCACCGTTTGGCAGGTCAATGTATAGGTTTTTAAGATTATTGATATCCTGTCTAAACGCCTCTGCTAAACGAATGACCACATCGAACCTCTTTTCGCCTTCAAAAATGACACTTGCCTTTTCGCCCGCAAAGGCAGCACTTACGTAATCATTCAGCTTATCAACCGTTACACCGTATTGTGCCATTTTTGCACGGTTGTAAACCACGGTCATTTGTGGAAGCCCACTGGTTGCTTCTGCCCTTACATCACCAGCGCCATCTACGGTTTGTATGATTGCTGCCATCTCCTGTATCTTCTCGGCCAGTACTTCGAGGTCTTCTCCATACAATTTGATTGCCACGTCCTCACGCACACCTGTGAGCAATTCATTAAAACGAAGTTCGACAGGTTGGGTAAACACAAAATTTACGCCCGGGATGACTGAAATTTTTTCCTGTATTTTTTCTATGAGTTCTTCCTTGCTATCCGCGGAAGTCCATTTGCTTTTATCCTTTTCCAAAATGATATAGCTATCGGCAATGTCCATTGGCATTGGGTCCGTTGGGATTTCAGCCACCCCTATTCGGGAAACCATCGTTTTTACTTCGGGGAATTGCTTTACGATATTTTGAAGTTTTTTTGAAGCCTCAATAGATTCCGTAAGGCTGCTACCGGGTTTTATTAGCGCCTGCATTGCAATATCGCCTTCATCAAATTTGGGAATAAATTCGCCACCCAAGGTGCTAAAAATAAATCCTGCAATCAATAGCAAGGCAACCGCGCCTATAACCACACCTGCCCGAAAGCGAAGTGCAAAATTGAGCAATGGTACATACGCTCTGTTTAAACCGGACATTATTTTATCACTGAACCTATCAATCTTATTTTCAAATTTGGCAAACCAACTATTCTGATTTTTAGTAGGTTTAAGGAACATTGCAGAAATCATTGGCACGTAAGTAAGACAAAGGATAATCGCTCCCAAAACAGCAAACCCAAAGGTAAACGCCATCGGACGGAACATTTTACCTTCTACACCCGTTAAAAAGAGAATCGGGGTAAATACAATAAGGATAATAAGCTGACCGAAAAATGCAGAATTCATCATCGTACTTGCCGATTCATAGGCTATTTCATCCATTTCAGATTGGTCTATGGCGGTTGTGGTTTTTTTCATCCGTTGATGAATGTGAAATACCATTCCTTCCACAATAATTACCGCGCCATCCACGATGATTCCAAAATCGATTGCGCCCAAGGACATTAAGTTTGCCCATACACCGAATTGTTTCATCAAAATAAAAGCGAAGAGTAATGATAAAGGGATTACCGAAGCGGTAATCAAGCCACCACGGAAACTCCCCAAGAGCAAAACCAAAACAAAAATCACAATGAGGGAACCTTCTATGAGGTTTTTTTCTACCGTACTTGTGGTCCTCTCAATCAGTTCACTTCGGCTTAAAAAAGTTTCTATATAGACACCTTCGGGAAGTGATTTTTGAATCTCATCGATACGTTTTTGCACATTATCAATAACGTTGCTTGGACTTTGTCCTTTGAGCATCAAAATTTGCCCGCCTACAGATTCGTGCCCATCTTGGGTAAAAGCACCATAGCGCACTTGACTGCCGTAGCCCACCTTTTCGGCAACATCCCTTATAAGAACAGGACTACCGTTTTGAGTAGTTACAACGGTGTTTTCCAAATCGGCTATACTTCGTGCCAACCCTTCGCCACGGATAAAATTGGCTTGGTGGTTTTTTTCGATATAAGCACCACCAGTATTGGCATTGTTCACTTTGAGGGCTTCAAAGACCTGGTTCATTGTAATGCCAAAACTTTTGAGCTTATCAGGATTTATGGCAACTTCATATTGTTTGACATAACCACCAAAAGCATTGACCTCGACGACTCCGGGGACTAAAGCCATTTGGCGTTTTACAATCCAATCCTGGATGGTACGAAGCTCCATTGCATCGTATTTATCTTCGTAGCCCTTTTTTACTTTAAGCGTGTATTGATAAATTTCACCCAAACCAGTGGTAATTGGGGCCATAAATGGCGTGCCGAAGCCTTCGGGGATTTCTGCACTTACTTCCGTAAGCTTTTCCTGTACCAATTGTCTTGGTAGATAAGTGCCTGCCTCGTCCTCAAAGACAATGGTTACCACCGAAAGCCCAAAACGGGATACCGAACGCAGTTCGATAACATCAGGAAGGTTTGCCATTGCCAATTCTACCGGATAGGTTACAAATTGTTCAATGTCTTCAGTACCTAAATTTGGGGCAACTGTAATAACCTGTACTTGGTTGTTAGTAATATCGGGTACAGAACCCAGATTTATAGTGGCCATAGACCAAATGCCTGTACCCACAAGAGCCACTATAAAGAGCCCAATAATAAACTTGTTATTAATGGAAAATGAAATGATTTTGTTAATCATAGAAAAAGTATTAATTCAGTTTAAACCTCGCAATGCAATTAGATGCAATGCGTTTATAATGCGATGCTTACTTTGAAAAGCATCACGTAAGGATATAGCTATCCTTAAAAAACTGAATTATACTTTAGGGGGTTGGAAAAGCGATTCCAAATATCTGGAAGTGAAGTTGACTGTATGTAAATTGAACTGCTCTTTCTCTTCAATCTTTAATCGATTGATTGGAGCTGTACTTTTGTTTGCGGTAAATACTACCGGATGATACGATTGGTGATGGGAATGGACAGGCATATTCTCCTTATCCGAATTGTTATGATGCCCTTTATTATTTACATCATTTTCAATGTAATCTTCTACTACATATTCAAAGAAAGAATCGCCATAAACTTTATGGTCTTGATAATGGGTAATAATGCTTGAAATTTCTTTAATTGGCCCACAAAAGTCCACATCTATGCTAATTCCCTGAAAAAGGAATAAAATTGACATTGATATGGAAACGAATATTTTCATAAAGTTTGACAAAGATACAAATTAATCGATGCACAGGTTGTGCAAAAACTACGGTTGTTCTTTATAGACTAATTTTAGTTAACCTTAAATATAGATTTTACCTCTCTATAAATCCGTTCAAAATTGAGCTTTAATTCATCGGTTGTAAAATGTCGATGAGGATATGGTATTTCCCTTTTAATCACTTGTAGTTTAAATTGAACTCTTTTATCCTCGCCATCAGCAAAAGTTATAAACTCGCCTTGTTTCAAACGAAAGAAAACATCTGCCCTGCGTTTGGAAACTTCTTTTTCGCCTGTGGTAATCCGAGTGTCAAAATTCAGGTTATGACCACGGTTGATACTTGTGGTTTCTTTACGGACAATCTCAAAAAAACGTTCATAGTATTTTGCAGTATCTGGGTCATTGACTTTGCCAAAAAATTGATAGGAAAGATTGCTCAAAATAGCCTTACTCGCTTTGTCTCCATATAGCATATCATTCTGAATTTTGTCCTGCATCACGTAAATTGTGGCAATATCATAGCTTCGTAGCGTAGCCGGAATACGGTGCATATTTAGTAGTTTGATGGTTGGGGCTTCTTCCATCATTAAAAATGACGACTGTTGACCTCTCACGCTCATTTGCTTGATGACTGTGTGCATAATTGCAGCGATGATAGGCGAGTAAGCCGATTCATATTTGGGATGGTTCACAATGCAGATAACAGCAGGATTATCCTTGCTGTTGATATTCAATGGTACTTCATCTTTTGACAAAGCCATAAACAACTGTTGTGAACCTATCTTTTTAAAGGCATTGGCCAATGTGCTTTTTACACCCGCCGTTTGCTTGTCAGAATCCATTCCGTTGATAAAAGCACTTGCCATACTTCGGGAAGTGATATTTGAGCTCACAAAAGTAACCAACTGTTTGGTAGTCATCGATTGAAAAATAGCAATCAAATGGGGCAGGGTGCAATATTGAGGATAGGACGTTTTTAGTTTCCAAATCATCCCACCCATCAAACCTTCAACAGCATCACTAAAGAATTTTGTGGTACTGTTTGTACTGGATTCGTTGAACTCCAAAAGGTTTTCAATGAGTACCTTGGATAATTCATTCACACTTTCCTCATTGGGCAAATATCTTGGGGCAATTGGGTTTACACGATAATGGATTTGGGCAAAGGCAATGGTATAGAATTTTACATCCTTTTCTTTAAATAATGGGTAGGCAATTTCGGTAAGTTCAAAATCCTTATAATCGTGTATGATACCACAAAACTGGTGTTTGTTAAAATGTTGTAAAAAATTATAGATAACACTTTCCGTTTTACCGCTTCCCGCAGAGCCAATAATCGATGCACCTCGCTTGATATTTTCGATTTTAAATTTTCCGCGTTGAAGTTTAAAGCGTACCTGATATTTCTTATCTCCGTTTTTGGGTTCCTCTTGATGAAGAAACACATATAAAACTGTACTGACAAACAATACTGGAACAACAATAAAAAGGATGATATGTGGTATTGACATACTCATATCCCAATAGAACCCGACTGTATGGCTCGGTCGATTCCCTTTTTAAATTTGTTGATTATCTTCAATGCCAACTGTACTTTGTTTGTTGGAATATTCATTATGGGTACACCAGATTTGGCAAGTATTTTATAGGCAGTTGCCTTTTCATTGGTTGGCAATCCCGAAAGAATTGAGAAATACAACTTTGGATTTTTCAGGAATGTTTTACGTGCCTTATAAGTTTCAACATAGTTTCGTTTGTATTGAAATAGAGTGTCAAACGTTTTTTCAGAAGCCTTAAAGAATTTGTCCCTATCAAAACCACGTTTTACAGGTTTGCCATTAAAAACGGTTTCCGAAGCTTTGTACTTGCTACCAGGGGACAAACTGTATTTATTGGACATATCCTTTCTGCTCACAATAATATGAATATGGTTTTGAGAGCCTTCTTTTGGCATCCCTCTAACAATGCGTTTTCCATCTTGTTGATGTGGTGCTTCTTTTTCCAATCGGGACATCGTTTGATGTAATTTTCTGATGTTTCCTTCCAATTCGCCACTTTCAATTTTTCGGATATCGTTCTTAATTTGAAGTATCTTGGTGGCATAAGGTTGATTTTCCTGAATTTGTTTGTCCGTTCCCTTATACGTTCGTTGATGCTCAATTTTGGCGTAGTATTTAATGTCATCTACGGTAACAGCTCGTCCGTTTATTTCACGATTGAAAGATTTAGCATACTCCTTCATAATTTCTCGGGTGTACTGTTTTAGTTCTTCGGAATGATTTTGCAATCGCTTCAATTCATAAGCACTCGGATTGACCGTAATGGAATAAAATTTAGGTTCGGTCTTTTTGAGTTTAGCGGTATTTCCGTCGATTTCTTTGACGACTTCCTTTCCTGATATTTCTTCGCCATATTGGTCAAAAAAATGTTCAATCTCATCAATGGATTTTCCGTCATTCTCTTTTTCGAGATACGCGACAAAATCGGAAACGCTCTGTGCGTAATTGCCATCTAATGTCTGTTTGGTTACTGTGATATACATTTTATATTTTTTGTTTAATGTTTTCAAATTCATCTTTGCTCAAATCCACTTTTAAATATCCTCCTCCAAAACTGCCTTTTACATAAGTGGTCTTATCAATGATTTTTTCCAAATCATATTTTACCGAATGGAATTGTTGTTGAACTTCTTCGTAACGATATCGGTAATGGTTCAACTCCTCGTTTTCAGTAATCAGTTCCTGTTGTTCAAATTCATATAGTTCTTCTTGTGGCTCTTTCTCATTTGGGTTTTCCTGAAAAAGCAATTCCAACATTGCATTGGTGGGTTTGGTCTGGTTTTTTTCAATATCTTTAATAATGGCTACAAGGGCATTGATTCGTTTTTTTAAGCTATTCTCCAAAGTCCTCATATTCGCACCCAAAGATTCATTTGGGGATAGCTCGTTCACATCAAAAAAGTTCATCATTGTTTCCAGCGTATCGGTATGCGAACGTGAAATTCTTTTGGAAAATTTCCGAAAACGAGTTGCCACATTAGGTTTGATACTAATGGCAGAAAAACTGTATTTCTTTTGTTGATTTGAACTCATTTACTGTAAAAAATTGCCGTTTTATAGGGGTTTCAAAAGAATTTACTGTAAAACTTAATTATTTCTCTATTTTATATAAACAGTAATCATTTGAATATCAAATAATTACAACTAAAAATCAATCGTTAACACCGCCTTGGCGTGTTACCCTCTTGCTTCTCCAAATTCGTCCCGCAGGGACAAAATTTTTCAAACAACCTGACTAAAAAGTCAGTTGCTTTTTTTCGGAATAGAAAATTCCGATATGTTTAATTTTTGGTGGGTATCATTATCGGCGAAAGTCAAATCAAAATGGGATAACGATACTTAAATTGATACTGCTTAACAGTCTTTTAAAGATATTCTATTTAGATATAATACTGAAATACAGATTGTTTCCAATTGGTTTGTTTTGATACCAAAAAATAGGATTTTTATGAAAAAGTAAATTTAAGACGTCGAGTTTCAGAATATTGGCTCTTAATATTGTGAAAAAATAAGGCACAAAAAAAGACCTCTGAAAGTTCAAAGGTCTAAATTCTTGTTTTCAATTTAGATGTTAAAAACGTAGGTATATGTATATAGGTTTTTTATCGCTTCTTCGTCCAATATAGTGTTATAATCTATATGATGTTTATTGGCGTAGGCTTTTAGGTCATTCCCAAATTTGCTCTCTATTTCTTCTTTTGAAACGGAAAGCAGATGCTGTTGGGTTTCGTCATCGAGGTTGTTATAATTCAGATAAATCATAGCCTTTCATTTTAATATTCGCTTGTTAGCATCAGCGTATTATCCACAAAATATAAACGCAGTTCATCCAAAGGAAAATCCGTAAAGTTGTATCGATGTGTTTCTAATATATTACCGTTTCCATCGCTGTAAATTATTTCAGCTTCATAGCCTGAATAATCCTGTTTTTCTTCCGATAGCCTTTTAAAATCTATTGTGATAAAATGACTTCGGTTCAACAAACTTTTGGCAATTACGGAAACATCTGTGATGAGCCAAAAGCAGTCCGCTATATTGGCTAAATATTTCAATCCGTTTGTAAATCGCGTGCGTATCAATGGGATTTGATAGAACATTTCAGAACCGTGAAAATGTTGCAATCCTTCTTTTATTTCGTTAACTTGTGCTTTCATTGTTATGTCTTTTTTAGAATTAATGATGAAAAGAAGAGGGCACAAACTAATTGAAAACTGGTATTAGTGCCCTCTTTACTTTTTACTTACTACCTAATAATAGGATTTCATCGGCTACCACTTCGGTAACATAGCGTTGGTTGCCATCGTCCGTGGTATAGGTTCGGGTCTTTAGTTTTCCAACAACTCCGATTTCTTTGCCCTTTTCGGCATACTTTTCGATAATTTCAGCAGTTTTGCCCCAAGCGACAACGGTGTGCCAATTGGTGTCCGTTTGCTTTTCGCCCTTGCCGTTTTTGTAGTATTCATTGGTTGCCAATGATAAACGGGCTACTTTCTTACCGCTTTCAAGGTTCGTAATAGTTGGTTCTTGCCCAACATTTCCAATTAACTGAACGTGATTTTTAATAGTACTCATAATAAAAGATTTAAAAGATTAATATTTCCCTTTTTGATTTAAACTGAATTAAATTTTAAGGGGTGTTTGTATGATTTCTTTCGTGCTCCGCACAATAGATGAAGTGGGTTTTGTCAAGACTTTTAGGGAATAAATCAGGTGTGTTTGCGACGTAGTAAAATCCTTGGATTTTCAAGGAAGTAGAAACCTTATTTTTGCCTAAAACTTGTACAGTCTTGACAAGTTCCATAATGGTATTAGCAATTCTTATAAAGCCATTTGTGGCGAGAGCGTACCGACAGTTAAGCGAACAGAGCAAATGGCATTATTTTAGAATTGGTTATGCCATACCTGTTTTTCGCTGTCCCGAAAAACATTAAAGGCTTCATCTATTATAAACCCCTTAAAATGTGTGAGGCAAAGGTTCGGTTTTTAAGAATTGTCGAGCAAAGACCAAAGTAGGCTTTGCCGTTAATTCTGTTAAGAAAATCGAGGCTTTGACTTTCCGATTACAAGCGGACTGGATTCACGGTTTTGGCTTGGGAATGTAGCGTTCCTTCCCAGCGAAGCGGGAAGGGGAAGCGGAATGGAAAGCCAAAAACGGGGATTGGGTCCAAGATTTTTTAGAGAGAAGCTCTTTGCCCGAAATGTAGCTTTTCGCGAAATGTAGCGGTAAAGTGCTGAACGGTTTATAAAACGAATTATTCTTTTGAAGTAGGGTTTTAAAGCGGACTTGACTTTAAAGATGTAGATTGGAATAGAGTTTGACCACTTCCCGAATTTTCTCGGGAATGAGTGGGCAAGTGGAATGGAAATCGGAATCTTTGAAGTTGTGTCCAAGACCTTTTTTGAGTGAAGCTCTTTTCCCGAAATGAAGCTTTTTCGCAAAATGCAGGGAAATGGGCTGAATGGGTTTATGAATTTGATAGCATAAAAAAAACCTCCCTACCAGAGTAAGAAGATGTTTTTGCTCCAGAATTTAAACCGATTATTTATTTAAAATATGCCTTTTAACTATTGTTCCTAAATCTTTCTCCGAAAACCATATATTCTCTGGATGAAGGTGCATAACGGGTGCTTGTTCGCACTTGTTGTTGCAGTCCATATCGTCAACCTCAATTTTATTTTTTAACTTGTATTTCTTTATATAATAATCTAAAAGCTTTCCTTTTTTCTTTCGGCAATTTACGCCGTCACACCGATAAATTACTGGCTTACTATTTTTAGATTCTTCCATAATGTTATTGTTTATTGTGAATATTTTTAGGTCTCAAAAAAACAACCACCAATACCAATAATACTATTGTTATGATGCCACCATACAAAAAACTTTGATTTGGGAATGTCGTTCCCAAAAATCCTGCCAACGGATACGCAAATGCCCACCAGAGATGTGAAAACGCAAAATGAGAACCATACACTTTACCTTGTTCTTCAATGGGTACTGTTTCTCCGATAAGTGTTTCGGATGGAATTTCCGCAAGGCTTTGACCAAGTCCCGCAGTAATCCATACAATGAATAACATTGAAAAATCGAGATAATTGGCAAAACTTATAGCGACCCCTAAAATCAGAGCTCCAATAATGAGAGAGATGCGTCTTGATTTGGATTTATCAATTGCTCCAGAAACAAATGCTGCTACCATTGCGCCAATAGCGAAAGCTGCCATTATGATTCCATAATCTTTATCTGTAAGTTCCAATCCACCTTTGACCAGTACGATGGTATTGACCAAAATAAGTGCGCCAGCAACCGCAGAAACGAATTCAATGAATAATGCAAAGCGCACGTATTGATTGGAAAAGAGTAGTCTAATACCCTTTAAAACATCTTGCCAAGTGGTTGGCTTTATCTTACCCTCGATTTCGTCTGGAACAACATCCAACTTACTTTTAGGAAGGCTTAACAATAAAATACCTGCGATAACAAATGTAGCAGCATCGACAAAAAATATTTCCCTTGCACCCAGCCAGATAGCTAAAATTCCTGCCAATCCGGGGCCCAACACACCTAATAGCTGATACGTGGCTGCCGATAAACCTATGGCTTGACGGTATATGGATTTATCTACAATCTGCGGAATGATAGACCGGTAGGTCGGACTAAAAAATGCATTGAAAACATTCATAAAAAAAATAAGGATATAAATTTGCCATTCTTCAGTTACAAACGGCAAACAGCCAACTATGACCATTCTTATAAAATGTGTGGTGTATAGTATTTTCTTTCGGCTAATCCTATCTGCCAATACGCCTGCAAAAGGCGAAAATATAATGAATGCAGTTACTCGTAAAGTAAGAGCTGTTGCCAATATGACCGCAGCTCTTTCTTCGCCGAACTGATATGCCAAAAGAGCCAATCCAACCCACGTAAAGGCATCGCCCAATAAACTTATGGTCTGTGCCAAATAAAGTTTCGCGAATAAACGATTACGTAAAGCTTGGAATGGCTCTAATAGTTTTGACAGTTTCATCTATTTTTTTAAATCAATTAAGTTTAAAATATAATTTGCGCCTGCAAGATGAAAGGCTATTCTAATTGGGCATAAGAATTTACCTCCCATCGCAGGACTTAAAAAATTATAAGATATACTGCCCTTTCAACCTGAAATTGACCACTATATCTTCACTGCTATTATTTCTAAAAAACCAACCGTGTTTTCCTTCATAAGGGGCTAAAAAAGTGCCAACCATATTATGGGAATTTGAAATCGTATAACTTTCAAAATAGACCTCTTTTACTTCCTCTTTTTGTTTTACCTCACCGTGAAAATCAAAATAAAGAACTTCGTTGTTGGCAGTTGTCCATTCATATTTCATAGTTCCGTATTTGAGCATATTTATTTTAAATTCTATGCCTTTTCCTGCCGGAACTACTATTTTGGTTTCATCCTCGCGAGTTGTTAATTGTTCTTCGGGTGCCGGAAAATCTGCCTCAACGGGTCGAGCGACATCGGGTCCTGACCCAGCTTTTTCGAGTTTGATTAGTGGTAGATCAGATGTTGATACCATCATTCCCAAACCATCAGTTTGATTGCTTTCAGGCACATAGAGTTTGCTAAATCCTAAAAGTTTACCTGCTCCTGTTGGGTCTATACCATATTCCGCAGGTAATACTGCAACAATCAAAAGAAGTGCTCCAACAATTAATGCTATGATGGTTGCTTTTATAATTTTACTTTTTTCCAATATTGGATGATTCATTTCTGACATAATTATTTTTTTTAAGATGTAAAATAGCCTGTTAATTGGAAGCCGAGCAATAAAAACCCAGCTGCCATAAGTGCTGTATTTGTAATTGTTGAAAATTTCATAAAACTGGGTTGCCTTCTCCAAATTGTTATAAGGATTAACACAACTGCTAAAGCAATAAACTGTCCTATTTCTACTCCAATATTGAAACCAATTAGGTTCGTAAAAAGGCCTTCTTTATCAAATTTAAATTCTTGCAGTTTACTGGCAAGACCAAAACCGTGAAACAGACCGAATATCAAAACTGCTGCTTTCGTGTTAGGTTGTTTTCCGAAGAAACGTTTAAAACCTCCTAAATTATCAAAACCTTTGTATACAATGGATAGCGCGATAATCGCATCAATCAAGTACGCATTAATATTGATGTCGGCTAAAACACCTAACAGTAACGTTGTACTATGGCCAATGGTAAAAAAGCTAACATATAAAAGCACTTCTTTCGGTTTGTATAAAAAGAAAATAACACCGACCAAAAATAGCAGATGGTCATAACCTGTAATCATATGTTTTGCTCCTATATAAAGAAAAGGGCCAAATGCAACACCACTATTTCCTAACAGAAATGTTTGTGTGTCTTCATCTACTCCGTGAGCATACGCTATTGAACCTAATGCTCCACATAGAAAAAGAATGAGAAAGGCATATATTTTTTTTATTTTCATAATAAAATTGTTTAAGTCCCAATGTACATAGCCGTGCAATGGGACTTTGATTATTAATGGGCGTGCCCGTGGGATTTAACTTGTTGTATGCTGTCCAATCTTCTATTTTCTTCTCTTACTATTTTCAAACTATCTTTCTTTTGCCTCATTTCTTCTGGGCTTAAAGTTGTTTCAGTATTTTGGGTTTCTACGTCCTTATTTTTATTGGTTTCTCTACAAGATGCTAATAGGGTTAAGCTAATGGTTGCGATAAAAAGTACTTTTTTCATAATGTTTAATTTTTATTGTTATTGATTTTTAAATTATTCTTCTTCTTCAGAATTTCTTATTGCGGACAAGATGGAATAAGCGTTTTTAACTACAGGTTTAAAATTTTGAACAGTAGCACCATCAGCAAATGTTATAGCCGTGTACCCTTCCTGCTCAATTCCTTTTTTAACCTGTTCTAACTTGAATGTATAGCCATCTTCCGTTTCTTCGATTTGAAGGACTACGAAATCTTTTCCTTCATATTGAACAATAGCTTCTGAAGAGATTGCATTTTGTTTATTTGTACCGCTTTCTACCCAAGCCTTTACGTACATTCCTGGCAAAAGACCTTTTTCGTTCTCCTTGTTTATGTGGCAATAAACTGGCGTCATACGGTCACTACCAGTCGCTTTTCCAATTAAGAAAACCTTGGCAGTACGATTGAAGGTATTGTCATCAGAAAGCGAAAATTTAACGGTTTGGCCAATCTCTAACTTTTCTAAATCTTTCTCAAAGGCATTCAATGCCAAATGAACATCGTTTAAATCTACCAGTTCAAATAGAACATCCTGTGGCGACACATAATCGCCAATATTTACCTTACTCGCTTTTACAAAACCTGAAATTGGTGCATAAAGATTCGCGGTTCGTGTTATATTTCCATTTTGGACAGAACTGCTACTTATTCCCGCAAGCGCAAGCTGCTGTTCGTATGCCTTCACTCTTCCCTGTGTTATTTTATAATCTGAAGAAACCTGTTGAAATGTTTTTGCAGAATTGATGTCCTCCTCTCTCAATTTCTTTTGTCGGTTAAATTCTTCTTCAAGAAATTGAAGTCTGCTTAAACTTTCCAAATAGCCTTGTTGGATTTGGATAAATTCTGGGTTCTCAATGGTTGCCAAAACTTGCCCCTTTTTAATTTCTTCACCGGGTAATCTCCCAGCAGTTTTTAAATAACCTCCTAAAGGTGCAGATACCGATGCCATACTTTTAGGCTCTACGTCAATGACTCCATTTAGTTTTATGATGTTACTTAAATTTCTCATTTCAATCGCACCAGTTTCAATTCCGGCGAGATTGTATTGGTCTTTGGTAAAAGTGATTTGTTTGGTTCCAGTTGCAACTGGTTGTTCTTCTTTCATCGAAGATTTTTCGGAACCTTCCACTTTTTCGGAATCCTTATTGCCACAAGCCACCATCAATAGGGTGGATAAAATGAGCAGCGAAATTTTTGTATTGAATTTAATTTTCATCTTTTTATGTTTTTATGTTTTAATGTGATATCACAAGATTTTTACAAGCCCAATAAGGCTTCGATTACTATGATGGACTGGTTATATTGATATAGTGTGTTTAGATACTCTGTTTGAATACTGTTCGCCAAAGTGAGGTTTTGCAAGTATTGCGTATAGGAAACATCACCGCTCTTAAAGCTCTTTTCCGAATTATCAATGATAAGTTCCGCTTGTGGCAGGGCTTCATTTTGATAGTAATCTAAAGTACCTTGAAGTTTGTAATATTCTTGCAATAAATTTTGCAGTTCCCCTTGCAGTTGCGTTTTATTTAACTCAATTTGAGATAGGACGATGTCCTCTTCAATTTTGGCCGTTTGAATTTTGGCTCTATGTCCACCAGGAAAAATGGGAATTGCAACACCTACTTGAAAGTATGAAAACCGGTCACCACGATTATATCGAATGTCCTGCCCATCTACAAATTGGTCTCCCACAAAGGATTGACTATTATAACCGAACATAATATCCGGTAACACCTTGTTCCTCTCCACATTAGTCTCCCTTTTCCTTACTTCCAACTGTTGTTTTAAATAAACGTAAAACGGGCTTTGCTCCACAGACTGGCTTTCAATATCTAAATCTATCTCACGACGAACCAGTTCACTATCTGTAATAGTAATCTCATCATTTGTGTTCAAAACTACCTGAAGCTGCTTTTTGGCGATTCTCATATTAGCTTCGTTTTGTTGAAGCTTGTTTTTTATTTGCATCGCTTGAGTTGCCGAGGTTACACTTTCCAATTTTGTGGATTCGCCAGATTCATATCGCATCGAACTTGAACGGTTGAGATTGCCATATAGACTATCTTGACGCTGCAACAATTGTTTATTCTGCATTAAAAACACATATCTGGAATAGGCTGTTTTTACATCCGCAATCAGGTCGTTTTCTTTTATAACCTTTAGTTGTTCACTGCTACTAACTCTTGCTTTTGCGAGTTTAAACTGACTGGTATAAACTGTTGGAAAATTAATCCGCTGTGTAACTCCATAAAGGTTATCCTTTAGCGTAGGCGTATTAAATTCGCCACTTGAATATGTAAATTCTGTTCTGGGAATAGTTATAGCACCGTATTTTCCTTTTTCTTCAACCTCGATTTCATATTGAGCGATTTTAATACGGTTATTGTTCTGAAGTGCCATTTCAATAGCCTGCTGCAATGTAATTTCACGTTCTTGAACCATACTTGTTTCTTGTGCTTGAAGTTGCATTGCCGGAAAGAATAGTCCGCCAATCACGATTAAAGTGGCAGCTATTTTCTTGCTTCTAAAATTGAATTTAGCCTTTCTATCAGTAAAATAAATATACAAGACTGGAAGAACGATTAGCGTTAATGCGGTCGCCGTAATCAATCCACCAATAACCACAGTTGCCAATGGTCGCTGTACCTCTGCACCTGATGAATTTGACAAGGCCATAGGTAAAAAACCTAAAGCAGCTACGGTTGCCGTCATTAATACAGGTCTCAATCTCACACGAGTTCCTTTAATGACGCGTTCATAAATATCGGTTACACCTTCTTTATCAAGCCTGTTGAATTCAGCTACCAGTACGATTCCATTTAAAACAGCCACACCAAATAGGGCAATAAATCCGATTCCGGCTGAAATACTGAAAGGTAGGTCTCTTATAATTAGTGCAAAGACACCGCCAATCGCTGATAAAGGGATTGCCGTAAAAATGAGCAAACTTTGCTTTATTGAACCGAAAGTAAAATACAGCAACACTAAAATCAGCAACAAAGCTATTGGTAAAGCAATCACTAACCGTTGATTAGCCTCTTGCAAGTTTTGAAATTGCCCGCCATAGGTTACATAATAACCAGCTGGCATATCAACCTTCGAATTCATAATTTGCTTGATGTCCTCAATAATACTTTGTACGTCCCTATCACGCACGTTGAAGCCAACAATAATTCGACGCTTTGCATTGTCACGCTGAATTTGTACAGGTCCCGGTTCAAATGAAATGTTCGCCACCTGACTTAATGGAATTTGATTTCCCTGTGGTGTACTGACATACAAATTCTGTACATCGGTAATATCTGTTCGGTAATTTTTGTCCAATCTCACAACAAGGTCAAATCTACGTTCCCCTTCATAAACAAGTCCTGCCGAAGTGCCCGCAAAGGCAGTCTCAATAGCATTATTTATGTCCTCGATGTTCATTCCATATTGAGAAATCTTATCGCGGTTCATTTGAATATTAATCTGTGGTAATCCGGTCACCTCTTCAACATACAAATCTTCAACACCCTCAACCGATTTTATTTTGCTACCCACATTACCAGCCAAATCTGAAAGAAGATTAAGGTCTTCACCATAAATTTTGATGACAACATCCTGTTTTGCACCTGTCAAAAGTTCGTTGAAACGCATTTGTATGGGTTGTTGAAAACTAAAAGTAGCATTTGGGATTATAGACAGGGATTCTTTCATCTCTGCTGCCAGTTCTTCTCTTCCGCCAGCCTTTTTCCATTCGGATTTTGGACTTAAAATAACCATCATATCGCCAGCTTCAATGGGCATAGGGTCTGTGGGAATTTCCCCTGAACCAATCTTATTTACAACTTGCTTTACTTCATCTGGATATTCATTTAATAATATGGTCTGCGCCTTTTGAGAAACATCAATCATTTGGTCGATGGAACTTCCAACAGGCACTCGGGTTTCAACCGCAAAATCTCCTTCGTCCAATTGCGGAATAAACTCACCACCCATATTTGCAAAAACTATCAGCGTTATAACAAATAATCCTCCTGCCAATCCAAGTACCAATAGTTTTGCGCGCAAGGCAGCTTCTAAAATAGGTTGGTACATACGCTGAAAGAAATCCATCATTTTATCGGAAAAATTCCGTTTATGTTCCGTCTTGCGACCCAGTGCAAGGGCAGACATCATTGGAACATAGGTAAGTGATAAAATTAATGCTCCAAGAATAGCGAACATTACCGTTTGTGCCATTGGATGGAACATTTTTCCTGCAACCCCGCTCAAAGCCAAAATAGGAACGTAAACAATTAATATAATGATTTGTCCAAAGGCAGCGGAATTCATCATTTTACCAGCAGAAAATTTTACCTCGGCATCCATTTGTTCAGACGATAGCTTAACAACTCCAGAATACTTCTTTTTACTGGTATGAATCCCGAACATTACGGATTCAACTACAATCACCGCCCCATCTACGATAAGACCAAAATCTATGGCACCCAAACTCATTAGGTTTCCGGAAACCCCAAAGAGGTTCATCATCGCGATTGCAAAAAGCATTGAGAGCGGAATGACCGAAGCCACTATCAAACCACCTCTTAAATTCCCAAGAAAGAGGATTAGTACAAAAATTACTATCAACGCACCCTCCGTAAGATTAGTTGTTACAGTCCCTATTGCACGGTCCACCAAACCTTTCCTATCCAGATAAGGCTCAATAGTTACGCCTTCGGGTAAAGTTTCTTTAATCTGTTCAATTTTAGCTTTTACATCATTGATAACTGCGGAAGAGTTTGCTCCCTTTAGCATCATTACAATTCCCGTAACAACTTCGCCTTCTCCATTTCGCGTAGCCGCTCCATAGCGCACACCGTGACCAAATTGTACTTTGGCAACATCCCTTACAAGTACCGGTGTGCCGTTATTTACTTTAACAGCTATTTTCTCCAATTCTTGTAAATTGTTCACAAGGCCTTCGCTCCGAATAAAATAGGCATTAGGACCTTTATCTATATATGCGCCACCCGTGTTTTGATTGTTTTTTTCCAGAGCGGTAAAAATATCTTCAATAGTAACATTCATACTTTGAAGTTTATCAGGGTCTATGGCAATTTCATATTGTTTGACCAAACCACCAAAACCACTCACTTCTGCAACACCAGGTGTTCCCAATAGTTGTCTTTTGATAATCCAATCCTGTATAGTTCTTAATTCGGTGGCATCATATTTATCTTCATATCCTTTTTCGGTATGAATTACATATTGATAAATTTCACCCAACCCTGTAGTTACGGGTCCCATTTCTGGTTTTCCGATGCCTTCAGGGATATCTTTGGCGGCCAGCGTTAATCGTTCTTGAACTTGTTGCCTTGCCCAATATAAATCTACACTTTCCTCAAAAACAATAGTTACAATGGAAAGTCCGAAACGAGAAAAGGAACGCATATCCTTAATACCAGGAATACTAACCATAGTTTGTTCTACGGGAAACGTGACTAATTGTTCTACTTCTTGTGCCGCTAAAGTGGGTGATATGGTAATAACCATAACTTGATTGTCTGTGATGTCTGGAACTGCATCAATGGGAAGCTTCGTCAGCGAATAAACGCCCCATCCAATTAGAGCCAGCGTAAATAATCCGATAACAAGTTTATTGTTTATCGAAAATGCAATGATTTTGTCTAACATTATGTTTAAAATATTTTTAAGTTGTAAATAATAAAAATGAAAATACCATACAAGTTATCTATGGATTTGAGTTATACAAAACCAATGATTAAATCTTAAAAAATAAATATGGTAAAATGGTAATAACAGCGAAGCATATATTACCGAAGCATAATAAATTTGCAGACACTATTAATGTATCTGTCTAATTTTATTAAACTAAAGAGGGGTTAACAGGTAGGTGGGCCTCGTGAGTCGAGGGATGAGAGATAAGAATTGAAATAATTATTGGGTGGATGATAGACAGGCGGTTTACTATTTTGCCTATATTCAACTGAAAAAATTCCTTTAATTTCAACAGGACTCTTTGTAACATCCTTGTCAACAATGGTCTGTTTCTCGATTGTATTCCTTTCAAGTAAGACTATATCGCTGGACACCGTGGAATGGGTATGCATATCCATAACGAACCCAAAAAACCCGTAAGGGGAATCTTCTTTCTCTTGGGAACTATCATCGTGATGACTATCCTCGCCAGTATGGGCAATATTAAAATGGGAATGAGCGTCCTCGTGTTGATGGTGCAAATGCGGAAAAACCTGATGCAGCATCATTAGGCTAAACAAGCCTAAAAAGAAAAATGCCGCTATTTTATTTGGTTTTTGCATTAGGTACAAAGATAACATTATTTCTTATTTGTGAAAATTTAGAATACTTCAATCTCTTTTAGAAAAGGTAAAAATCCAGTTTAAGGTACTGGATGAACCTTTTTATAATGTTTCTTTAAACCATTGCATATATTTCATCAAACAATATCTTATCCAATTTTTCCTGTTGTGAAAAGGTCTTTTTTAGAGTATTGTGAAGCATCCAATTAAAGGCATTATATCCATCCCATAATGTGGGCGTTGTATGGTAATCGTGTCCTTCTTCGGCTATCATATCCAATAATTCTCTGGATTTTTTTGAAGGATTATCGTTTTTGTCGCTACATTCATAGCGGAACAGTTTCGTTTTTTCCAATATTTCCTTTACGAATGCTTTGGTGTCGATAAGTTCAATTTCTTCCATTTCTCTGAATTTTCTTGTGATTTCATAATATTCATTGTTCAGAAATTTATCAAACAACAAATTCAATTTTGGCATTATTAAATCCGTATTGTTCTTGCTGTGCTTTATCGAAAATGCTATTTCTGATTGGGCAACGTGCAAACCATTGGTACAAATTTCTCTATAAAAACCAAAATGTCCGGAAGTTTTTTCTCTTCCGTCATAGGAATTCTTGAAACGCAACATCGGCAATATTTTGTCCTGTCCATTTTTTAATGAAAACTGGTTGTCATCCTCGATTATAAAATCTGTAATGAAAGACCTATCATTTCTATTAATCGTGCGTTTATGATATTTCAGATTGGCATCCAGCAATAGCTGTTCGGCTTTTTTGAAGAACAGTTCATTTGGAATATGGCCATAACTGTTCGAGACCACATTCACAATCTTTCCATTGGAAATAATGGCATTTTCAAGCCCTCTTCGAGATTCCATACCAGTAATGCTTTTTAACGATTTCATTTCATTTGAAACGAAAATTTCATCTTGTTGTAAACGATTTAAATACATAATATTTGATTTTAGACCTGTCTGATGACAGATGATTAAAAAAAGAAAGCCTACTCTTGCAAGCAGGCTTTTACATTTGAAGACATTCTCTTCTTAAAGTTCAAATTGTACAATCTGTTCTTCAATCTCTGATTTACGTTGTTCCAAAGTGGACTGTAAATGGGTAGTGACCAACTTTATTAAATTCGTATTGGTCGTCTTGAATTCCAGATTACGTGAGTCCCTAATATGAAAGGAACTTGAATCATCCTGATTGTAATTAAACTTTGTAAGCTCGTTCAATGTTTCCGTCAACCGTTCACGTTGATTGGCCAAACCTCTCAATTTTTCAAACTTTTGAATTCTGTCATCCAAATTAATCTCTGGTTTTTTGGCTACCACAGGCTTTTCTGGTGTAACAGTTTTTCCGATAGCTTCCTCGGTCAACTTCTTTTGAACTTCCTTTTTAACGGTTGCATTTACTTTTTTTGCTGTTCCGTTTGATTTTACTTTTGTTTCCATAATTAAATGATTTTAGATTAAACAATATTTGAGCAAAACCCAAACGGAAGACAAAATTTTAGAGTGGAAAGGAAACGGAATAAATAAGCGAGGGAAGAAGCGTTGGCTTTATGCCGTCCCTTTTCCGAAAAATATTTTGCGACGTTTATATTTCGGTAATATTGTATGAATACTCTCTACCTCAAATTTTTCTATAGAAGTAATCACGTAATAGACCCATAATTAAATAGTTAATTAATTCATTTTATGGATATTCTGACTGCGAAACTGACAGATATTCTGTATGAATGATAAGGTTTAATAAACGGAATTTTAAGAACTACTAAATGTCATAAAATAAATGACTTTTTATGTTGGTTTGAAATAATACAAATTATATATTTGCACCATCAGAAAGTAAAGCATTTTACTTTAAGTTCATTTATAATATCGTCAACAAATCGGCTAACAGTTGTGTTTCGGAATCTGTAACTGATTGATATATATAATATTATGGGGAAAGGGTATAATCCTGCCACCCCGACGAACCTAGTAATAGGAAGTATCAAAACACTGTTAATCGTATGATTATCAGTGTTTTTTGTTTTCAGGCATTTTATTTGATGCCAAATGAAAGCAATTAAACCCAACAAAAAGGTGTGCAATCAGGTGTGCACTTTCTCACTAAAATTGTCGTAAATTTAAAGAGCATTTAAAAGCAATTTGACTTTCGTTTTTACAAAAAAATGTCAAACTAAAGCCGTTAAAAATGCAGACAAACAGCACCTTTTCAATTATTTTCTTCACAAGAAAATCAAGAAGTACTGCGAACGAGTTATCCATCTATGTTCGTATTACAGTTTCTGGACAACGTTCAGAAATGAGCCTAAAAAGAACCATCTTATTTAAAGAATGGGACAGTTCAAAAAACAGAGGACGTGGAAGCACTTATAAAATAAGAGTTTTGAACGCCTATCTAGATCAAGTTTATAGCCAATTATTGGATTGCCACAAACAACTGTTGGAAGAATCCAAGATCATTAGAGCCAATGCCATAAAAGCAAGGTACTTGGGCGAGGACGATAACCATAAGACTTTAAAAGAATTAATTGCTTACCATAACACTAATATGGTTACCGTTTTGAAGCCTGGTACGATGAAAAACTATGCTACCACAGAAAAATACTTGGATAAATTCCTGAACCAAAAACTAAAAACAAACGACATCTATTTAAAACAATTGAACTATCGTTTTATCATAGATTTTGAACAGTATTTGAGACACTACAAAAACACAAAAAAGAAGCTCATGCTTAGCAATAATGGCGTTATGAAACATTTAGAGCGTTTTAAGAAAATGATAAACCTAGCGGTAAAACTGGAATGGATGCCCAAGAACCCATTCAACCAGTTTCAATTGAAGTTTGACAAATATGATAGGGCATACCTAACAGATAGGGAACTGGAGCAAATTGAAAACACTTATTACAATAATGACAGGTTGGAGCGAATAAAAGACTGTTTCATATTCTCTTGCTATACAGGATTGTCCTATATCGACGTCAAGGAACTGACATTAAACCAAATTACCATAGGAATAGACGCAACCCATTGGATATTCACTATACGGGAAAAAACGAGCGAAAGGGTAAAGATACCCATCCTGCCCCAAGCCATGGCCATTATCGATAAGTATAGGGATGTCAGTGAAAAGAAAGAAAACAGGCCACTGTTGCCCCTTTTCTCAAACCAAAAGGCAAACAGTTACTTAAAGGAAATTGCCAAAGATTGTGGCATACACAAGAACGTTACTTTTCACGTTGCCAGACATACTTTTGCCACTACGGTGATGCTATCCAACGGCGTTCCCATCGAAACAGTGTCCAAACTGCTGGGACATTCCAAACTATCTACTACTCAGCTCTATGCACGGGTAGTGGAGGCCAAGATAAGCGAGGATATACAAAACCTTCTCATAAGGTTTGAAACAAAAAAGAAAAAAGCAATGGAAGTTTTAGAGGGCTGAAAACCGTTTTTAAAGGGATGGATTCAGAAGCTGGGTATTTAAAAATGGTTTTTGTAACAGTTCAGAAGTGTGCGCGGGGAATCCATGGCTTTAAAAATGAAGCAAGCTCGCCCCAAGCGAGCGCGGTAGGTCAAAGCGCATCTTCTTCTAATTTTTCTTTTATGGTGTTGTATTGTTCAACAGTCAATTTTAAAGAATAATGATTGGTACCAAAAGTGTTTTTGACTAACCTCATATTTTTAAGTATATCGCCAAGTCTGTACCTAATTTGAGTCAATTTCGCATTGTTTTTTAAATCGGCATCACGATAGTACGCTAGTTCCTCATTTTCAGTTATAATTTTTGGTTCTCCAAATTCATTTTCTGCTACACTTGGATTTTGAATAGTTTCCATTTCCTCAAACAGGGATTCCAAAAGTTTCTTTGTGGGTTTCAATTGAGTTTCTTCAACATTTCTTAAAATAGAGACGATGGCATCCATACGCTTGTTTAGAATATTGGAATAAGATGAAAAATTCACCCTTAAAGTATCATAAGGAGATACATTGTTGTCCTCAAAAAAAGCAATCATATAATCCAGAGTTTCGGAATAGTTAGGGCTTGTTTTTTTAGAATATTTCTTAAATTTATCAATGGTTTTTTTCTTTAACCGAATGGTATTAAAATCATCCATAATTTATTGAATTGTTACAATGAAAGGTTGAATTTACTGGGGGTAAAATCAAATTTAGCGCAAATTTGAAAAACAACAAAATTTTTAATAGATTTAATCAATTGAAAATCAACAAAGTACAAATCAGTAACATCGCGCAGCGTGTTACCCTCTTGCTATTCCCCCCTTAGTTTCATGTAACCGTTTTTAAAGGGATGGATTCAGAGGCTGGACATTTAATTCGTTAGTAACTTATTACTACGTAATCCCCTTTTTAATTATAACCCAACAGTATAAGTGAATTGCATTTTTTCCTTTTTCAAGCTGTTTCATTACAAAGAGGTTGGTTATTTATCTGAATTGTTCACGAAAAATGAACGTTCAAAAAAGTTAACATAAATAATAAAATATATTCATTTGTATTATAATGTATCGAGTTCTGTAACTTGAACTTTGTCTAAAGGCGAAAGTTTAATTATTGTTTCTTTAATAATTTAATCTATAAAGTTTTTTTACTCAGTTAATAAAACACTCTTTTTACTAAAGGGCAGTATAGTGGAGGTAAAATGTGTGTGGAATGGAAAATAACTCACTTACTAAATTCAATAAAAACATGGCCATTTACAAGTCTATTTTCATTATCAACACCTGAAAAGACTCCAGCTTCACTTTCGTTTTTTTCTTTCAAAAAATAGGTTTTAAAGTAGATATCAACACAGTCTAAGGCAATTATTCCGACTAACTTAAAGCTAAAATGCACAATGGATCCTTTATTATTTAGCTGAAAGTTTTCATTCTCAAAATATACATTAGGCGTGTGTGATTTTATTGTGAAATCATTTCCTGAAATCTTAAATTTTAGTGTTTCCATGGTTGAATCATTTAATTCGAATTTCAATACATAATTACCAGGAATTAAATTATAAATAGAGGCGTAAGGGCTCTTATTAGAGAGTTCCATGATATCTTTAGGAACAATGCTTGGGTTAATAATTCTACTTTTTCTTAACTCTTGCGCTATATAAGCAGGTATAATTTTATCTTTTGATTTGGCTTCCATTTCCTCTCGCGATTCACACTTTTCAAAAATACTTTTACCCGCTACAGTTTGCGTATAAATATCGAATGTACAATACGTGCCAATTAGAAATTTTGTGTTTGAAGGATCATTATGACCAATATAATATATTTCACTGCCTCCTTCTACTAATTTACCATCAAGAAGTGTCTTCGTTTTTATATGCAAGGTGTCTTCTCTTCTAACAATAGTACCAAAACTATGATGTGTTTTAAAACTACCATCATCTTCCGGATATACATAAGCATGTGTTACTTTTTTAAAGTCTTCTGAGATTATAGTTTGTCCTTTATTCAACTTATTGTCTTCACCATAATAGTAACTTATATAATAAAATATGCTGTTGCGTTTTTCATCATAGAGTAAAGCAAGTTGTTCGCGAGTTTCATCTTTTCCAAGAGAATTTTCATTTATAAACGTCTTAAAATCGGCATAACCTAAATACAGTAATATTATAGATTTGTAGTACTTACTTAGTCTAATTACTGGCCTTCCTTTATAGGCTTGTCTGGTTTTATCATATAAATACTTACCATTTATAAATTCTGTACCTATAACTTCGAAATCTGACTTTAAGGACGGTTTAGACTCATCGAAATCACCATAGCCATATAATTGATAATTTTTTGGAAGCTGGACTAATGCATGCTTGGTTTTAAAGGTTTCATTAATTTCTTCAATTAAAAGTTTGAAGAACTCTGAAGTAATAGATAAAGCAAATTCTTCAGTTTTTTTCATAATATTCCTATTTTAATTATAAACTTATTAAAAATATTTATAATTATTAAAATTAATATGAATAAATATTTATTAAACTAATTTTAAACTATAACTAAAACTATATCAAAATGAAACGAATTTTATTCTTACTTGTTTTCCTTCCTGTTTTTGGTTGGAGTCAGAGCGTACTTGTCTCTGGAAATGTATCGGACAATAACAACGCTATTCCAGGTGTTAACATTATTGAAAAAGGTACTAGAAATGGTACAACTACCGATTTTAATGGAAATTATGAGATTTCTGTATCATCAAATACTGCAGTTTTGGTCTTTTCATATATTGGCTTTACGTCTCAAGAAATCATTGCTGATAAAAAAACAACTATAAATGTAAAATTAATTGAAGATACTCAGGCTTTAGATGCAGTTGTTGTACAAGGGTTTGCAGGTGTTGTGGGAAAAGCTAGAAAGCGTACAGAGTCTATACAATCTATACCAGAATCGGTAACTGCTTTAAATTCGGAAGGCATTGAAAAAGCAGGTATAAATAACGTGACTAACTTTGCTAAACTAGTACCAAACCTAAAATTGAATTCTTCTCAATCAGCAGGTATTAATTTTTTAACAGTACGTGGAATTCCACAAATTAGAAACGCAGATGCACCTGTTGCTTTTGTTATAGATGGTGTAACTATACCAGATCCTAGTTTATTAAACCAAGAATTGTTCGATTTAGCATTAATTGAAATTGTAAAAGGACCTCAAGGTGCTCTATATGGAAAAAATGCAATAGGTGGTGCAATAAATATCTATTCTAAGGAACCTACAAATAGTAGTAAACATAACATAACGATGGGTATTGGAAACGGAAATTCAATTTTAGGACAATTCGTTTCGACTGGTGCTATTGTAGACGATAAGGTCTTCTATAGATTTTCTACACAAGTTCAAGACTTTGGTGGATTATTAACTAATGAGTATTTAGACGAAAAAGTAGATTATGAGACAAATTTTAACCTTAGGGCGCAAATAATTGCACGATTAGCTCCAAATTTCAAAGTAACTGGTACATTTCAAACAATGGACGTAAGCGCAGGTGCTGCGAGATATTCTGTTAATCCAACAGGAAATGTATTTGTAGCTGGTTTTCCTGGTGGCCCACTAAACCCAAATCCAAGCAGTGGTAACAATATTATATCTCTTGATAAATCTGGGAAATCTGATCTGAATAATTACTTTGGTAGCTTTAACATGGAATACACACTTAATAAAGTGAAAATTCAATCTATTACGTCATACAATAAAGTAGATAGATCCTTATCCGGAGATTTAGATTTCACACCTTTTAATGACTTTACGCAAGGTGAAACTGCCGAAACAAAGACATTTAATCAAGAATTGAGGTTTAACAATATAAATTCAGGTTCTAAATTAAACTGGAGTGCAGGTGGATTCTATCAAGATATAGAAAAGCCTTTTTTCCAAGATGGATTAAGTCGTGATTTCGATTTAAATCAATTATTTTATGGTATTGCTGCCGATGTAGTTAATACAACTACAACTTACGCTTTCTTCGGTTTTGCAGATTATAAATTATCAGAGAAACTTACGGCATCTGTAGGTTTTAGGTATGATAATGATACTTTTAAACAATTAGATAATTTGTTTGGAGTAACTTCAGAAAGAACTAATGGTGTTTTTCAACCTAAAGCATCCTTATCATATCAAGCAACCGAAAGTGCTTTAATTTATGCCAACTATGGTAGAGGCTATAGAACAGGTGGTTATAACCCAGCAGTTACAGATAAGTTTAATAGAGATTTTAAAGATGAACTTACAGATAATTACGAATTAGGTTTTAAATCTTCTTGGTGGAATAATAGATTTATATTAAATGGATCTGCATTCTATACAGATTTTAGCAATCAACAACAATATGTTTTCGATTTAAACACATTCTATGCAGGTAACTATAATTATGAAAAAAGTAGAATTATTGGTTTTGAATTGGATGCGAAAGTTAGACTTTCAAAATACTTAGATTTATTAGCAAATTATGGTTTTGTTGATTCTGAAATCACAAAAGGTGGTACAACAGGAGGTGCAAACGGTACAACAACAGATTTAAATTCTTTTAATGGAAAGAAAACGCCATTTATTCCTCAAGATAACTTTAATATAGGTTTAGAATCTAGCTTTGCTATTAGTGAAAAAGCGACTATGGATTTGAGTTTAAATCTAAACAATACAGGGAAAACGTATTGGGACGAAAGCAACGATGCTGCCTTTACTTCAGATGCATACCAATTATTAGATGCACGTGCTAGCGTATCATTTAATAAAGTTAAGATTACACTTTGGGGTATGAATATCTTAGATCAGCAATATTATACAGAGTATGTTCCTGGGTCTTTATTTGGAGCTTTTGACGATCTTGGATGGAGAGGAAGACCTGCGACTTACGGAGCAACGGTTTCACTATCATTTTAAATTGATTAATAGCAATTTTTTAATTTAATTAATAAAAAGGAGAATGCTTTAAGTTCTCCTTTTTTTAAAACAATATATAATGGCAGATTATTTTTTAGAGCGCGCAAAAGTCGCTAAAGTAATGATAGAAGATATGTTTAAGGTTAAACCTGGTGAAACTGTTGCAATAACAGGTGATACTGGTTCTGATAGAGATTTTGCCGATGCTTTGGCAGCTGCAGCTCATGCTGTTGGAGGTTTACCACTTATCCTTTGGACACCAAAAGCGTCACAAGATGGACAAGCAGGAATTAACGAATGGCCAGCAAAAGCACTAACAGCAGCACTTTGTAAAGTAGATGTTTGGATAGAATTACAATCTACGATCATCTTATATTCTCATATTTGGGAAACCGCTATGGCGAAAAACAAAAAATTAAGGTATTTGATTATTGCAGATAGCTCAATTCAATCTTTAATGAGAACTTTTGTTGGCTTCGATATTAGTAATCTTGAGCAATTCCTAGTAAAAGTAAAAGAGATGACCATGAAATCTAAAGTCATTAAAATTACCAGCACAAATGGTACTAATGTCTCTTATGAAACAGATTTGAATTATGCTTTTGACATAGATAGTGGCGATTATTCAAAACCAAAATTTGGTACAGCCCCTGGTTATGTAAATATTGTTCCTAAAACAGGAACTATGAAAGGCACTATAGTTTTTGATTTATTAATGAATGCCAATGTATATGGTACGAGTAACCATGTTGAATTTATAATGAAAGATGGTAGGATTAATGACGTAAAGGGTGGAGGTGAAGCAGAAAATTTTAAAAGGTATTTAGCATCTTTTGATGATCTAAATATGTATAAAATATCTCATAATATGTTTGGGTTTAATCCCAATGTTAGAAATATGTGTGGCGAAGTTGTTGAGGATGAACGTATTTGGGGAGGGGTAGATTTTGGTTTCGGACATACAAGTCCTATGGATATGCCTCCTTTAGGTCAAGTAGCTAAATCACATTTTGATGGCGTAGTTAGTAAGGTTAGTATCTTTTTAGATGATATTCAAATAGTAGATGATGGAAATGTTTGTCATCCAGAGCTGAAATCATTAGCTTACAAGCTAATTGGGAATTAAAAAATAAATGGCCTTAGATAACAAACAAGAAACAGATGATTATACCCGTACAAGAGTACCTGAGAACAAAACGGTACACGGAATAAATATCGCATCTATTATCGTTGGTATTGGTGTAACGCTTCCTACATTTTATGTTGGAGGAGAAGTTGCACAAGCCATAGGCTTATCTAAATCGCTATGGGTATTTATTCTTGTAAATCTAGTTTTAGGCGTACTATGCGCCATAACTGCTATTATTGGAAATAGAACGCGGTTATCAACCTATATGCTATTACATTTTTCCTTTGGCAGAAAAGGAACGCTGTTTATTAACTTCCTAATAGGCGTCACACTTTTAGGATGGTATGCTGTAACTGTTGAAATATTTGGTGAAGCATTAACCGATGCTTTTAAACATTTATTGGACGTCAATGTGCCCATTGCTGTTAGTATTATAGTAGGTAGTATTTTAATGACCTTAACAGCAATTTTTGGTTTTAAAATAGTGGAACGTTTCTCTACTCTTGCAGTGCCACTAATGATAATATTCTTGGTTTATGTGTTGTATATTACTATTGGTTCGCAGAGTGTAGAAAGTCTTTTTGGCATTAAAGGAAATGATAGCATGACTATTATCGAAGCCATTTCTGCAATTGTAGGATTAACTATTTTAACACCTGTCTTAATGCCTGATTTTTCTAGATTCGCTCGTAAAGACAAAGATAGCTTAATTTCAGTTTTAGCATTAGTTATAGGTTTTCCCATTATACTATTAGCAGGTGCAATTCCTAGTTTAATCACAGGAGAAATAGACATTATGAAAATAATGATTAGTTTAAGTCTAACTATTCCGGCGTTTATTATCTTAGTTTTTGCTACATGGACTACAAACACATCTAATCTATATTCAACACAATTGACGCTTTCAACCATTTTTAGGAAACAAAAAATGGCGAAACTAGGTATTATAGCAAGTGCCATTGGTACATTAGTTGCGGTCATAGGAATTGCAACTCATTTTATAGAACTGCTAAGTGTTCTAAGTGTGTTAATACCTCCTATATCGGCAATTTTTATAGCAGATTTCTTCTTTATAAAGAAGCAAAAATATGACTTAAATGATTTTGATAAACTTCCTGCTTTTGGTATTGCTGCCATTGTTAGTTGGATATTAAGTTGTACAGTGGCGTACCTAGCTTATTTCAATTATATCAGCTTAACATCTATTTCCTTTTTTGATTCCTTTATCGTAGCGTTTATAGCGTACTTAGTTCTAAAAAAAATCATTAAATAAATTGTTCGATATGAATATTAGTGCCTTAGAACCCATTAACATTTGGAAACACTTTGAAGCCATAAATGCAATTCCAAGAGCATCCACCAAAGAGGAACAAATCATAAATTATATAATTTCTTTCGGTAAATCTTTAAACCTTGAAACAAGCGTTGATTCTATTGGAAATGTTATCATAAAAAAACCTGGAACTTCAGGAAAAGAAAATGGTGGTGCTATTGTTTTACAAGGGCATTTAGATATGGTACATCAAAAAACAGTGACTTCTAATTTTAATTTTGAAACTCAAGGTATTGCCATGTATATTGATGACGATTGGGTGAAAGCAAAAGAAACTACTTTGGGTGCTGATAATGGTATTGGTGTTGCAGCAATTATGGCTGTGCTTTCTTCAAATGATATCGAGCATCCACCAATAGAAGCTTTATTTACCATTGATGAAGAAATGGGGATGACAGGCGCCATGGCACTAACCAAAGAGCAATTAAAAGGCAAAATTCTTTTAAATTTAGATTCTGAAGAAGATGACGAAATTACTATTGGTTGTGCAGGTGGAGTAGATGTCGAAATTAATGGCACCTACCATCTAGAAACTTTAGATAGCGATTTTCAATTTTACGACATTAGTGTTACAGGTTTAGCAGGAGGCCATTCAGGTGTAGATATTCATTTGAATCATGCCAATGCTATTAGTGTTTTTTCTAAGTATATCCTAGAAATAAAAAAAGACATTGACCTTAAAATAAGTACGATTTCTGCAGGTACATTAACCAATGTTATTCCAAGAGATCTGACCTGTACCATTGCAATTAACAAAGCGGAAGTTACTAAATTTGAAATACAAAGCGAAGCTGTTCTATCTAGTATTAAGAACAAATATCAAACAACCGATAAAAATCTAGACATCACATTTAAGCCTATTGAAGGGGCATTTCCTGTTGTAGAAAATAATTTTTTAAGTCAACTTTTAAAAAGCATACATACCATGCCAAATGGTGTTTTTTCAATGACTGCAGGTATGGACGATTTAGTACAAACATCTAACAGTATTGCTAAAATAAAGGTGCAAGATGGTGGTTTCAGTATTGCTTGTCACACCCGAAGTTCTGTTGATGCTGAACGCGATGTGGTGGTTCAGAAAATAAGAGAAAGCTTTCCAATCGGAGAAACCAAAGAAATCGGACCTTATCCAGGTTGGGAGCCAAATCCTAATAGCAATTTATTACGCATGGCAACAAAGTGTTATCAAGATATTAATGGGGTTGCACCAGCTATAAAATCAATTCATGCAGGATTAGAATGTGGCATAATTTCAGAAATATATCCAAGTATGGAAATGATTTCATTTGGACCAAACATATTAGGAGCACATTCGCCAGAAGAACGTTTACAAATAAGTTCTACACAGAAATTTTGGAAGTTTTTGACGGCACTTTTAAAAGCACTATAGTCCAAATTATGGCTGAAGACAATCAATATACAACCACCAAAGTACAACCTAAAGATTTTACATCTGGTTGGTTGGTAGCATTGATTATTGCTGGTACAGGTTTAACCTTACCTATTTTATATTTAGGCTCTGAAGTGGCTTTGGCTGTCGGGTTTGAAAAAGCATTATGGGCTTTTGGTATTTCTACATTTGTACTTACACTAATGTGTATGGCAACCACAATAATTGGGAATAGATCGCGATTGTCAACATATATGATTATGCATTTTAGTTTTGGAAGACAAGGGGCAAAAATCATGAATGCTATTTTCGGAATCACATTATTGGGTTGGTTTTCTGTGGCTTTAGAACTATTAGCTACAGCAGTAAAAGACACTGCGTTTCAAACCTTGCAAATTAATTTAGTAGAATGGCCAATTATAATAATTGTTAGTGCATTAATTATAATCACAACAATTTTTGGTATCAAAAGCTTGGAACGGTTAGCCAATTATGCAGTACCAATATTAACTGTCTTTTTAGGCTATGTCGTCTACAAAGCTTTCGCAGGAACATCTTTTCAAGAGATTGTAAATTTTGTTCCAGAAAACCCAACTATGACACTTTTTGAAGCCATTTCTATTTTAGTTGGTTCTTCTATATTGTTTCCTGTGTTAATGGCAGACTTCTCCCGTTTTATTTATAATGATAAACAAAGCTTAGTTGCTGTTCTCGGAATAACCATTGGATTTCCAATTGCTTTGTTATTTAGTGCTATTCCTTCCATCCAATCTGGTGAAGTTGATATCATTAAAGTTATGGAAGGTTTGGATTTAGTAGTACCAGCTTTCATTCTTTTATTTGTATCTACTTGGGTCGGTAATGCCTCTAATTTATACTCAACTGTATTAACATTTTCAACAGTAAAAAAGGATTGGTCATTTAAAAAAATGTCACTAATTACAGGTTTTGTTGGTACAATTGCGGCCTTATTTGGTTTCTCTAATTATCTTTTTGATTTTTTAAGCTTTTTAGGCATTTTTGCACCTTCAATTTCTGCAATTTATATCATTAATTTTTTCTGGGTTAGAAAACAAGATTATAAATTAAATGAAATTTCGGAATGGGAAACTGCAGCATTAATCAGTTGGATTATAAGTTCAATTATTACTGTTTTTACATATCTCGAAGTGTTCCAACTAACGCACGCTTACTTTCTAGACTCTTTTCTATTGGGAGGCATTATATATTTATTTTTAAAACAAAAAGACATTCTACATGCAAAACATTAGAATAATTAAAAACAATCCATCGAATGACAACAGCTAATTTACATAACGGCAAATTATAGAAATATAATGTTTTAAAAAAATCTACGAAACAAACCACTTAATAGTTTAATGACCCAAGTTCCAATTATTCTAATGAAAAAAGATGCTTCTGGGATATTTTACATAATACTACATTATAGATATCAAATGGATAAACCACTCTTATTGGCTAAACAATACATTTGTACTATAATTTATTCTTATGTTGATTAAAGTTTATTAATTTTGATATAATTTGTATCTTTATATAACCAAAAAGCAAATAAATTTTGCCTTTAAATAGTTCTTTTTGATTTTAGTGTACCATTAGGTGAATCATACTAAATTAAAAGTGTTTAAAATACTGAAAAACAAATAGTTGCAGGTTGTTAAAAAATCCTGCCACCCCGACTTTATATAGTATCAATCTGTATCAAAAACCTGTTAATCATATGATTTACAGGTTTTTAATTTTATACATATATTAATTGAATTGATTTATTCTGTAAACAAAAGTCAACAATTCGGATAACAAAATAATTTCAACATTTTTGTTATCCGATTTGTTAAAATTTACCAATTTGTTGAAGAATATAATGTATCTTTATAAGTGATTTGGCTTTCGTCTGATAACAATTAGTGTTAATTTAAAGACGAAATCATGAAAACATCTTCCACATTCAGCATTTTGTTCTGGGCAGACTTCTCCAGGTCAAAAAACGAGCAAGCATCAATTTACGCAAGAATTACGGTAAATGGTAAGCGAGCCACTATCAGTTTAAAACAAAAAGTTTTAGTATCTGATTGGGATGTCCATAAAAATAGAGCTCGGGGAACAAACCAAAAATCAAGAATTCTAAACAGTTATTTGGATGAAACTTACAGTCATCTTTTTAAATGTTATCGTGAATTAATGGACGAACATAAGTTGATTACTGCACAAGCTGTTAAAGCCAGATATTTCGGTAATGACGAAAATAATCGCTCAATTTCGGATATTATTGATTACCATAATGAGGATATGGTAAGTAAATTAAAGTGGGGAACACAAAAGAACTACTTCACTACACAAAAGTATATTTCTAAATTTCTTTTGAAATCCTATAAGACCTCAGACCTTTATTTACGGGAACTCGATTATCACTTTATCATAAAATTTGAGAAATATCTTCGATGCTATGTGCCAGAGGACCATCAAAAACCAATGGGCAACAATACCGTAATGAAGCATATTGAGCGTTTTAGAACACTGATAAACCTATCATTTAAATTGGGTTGGATATAACGTGACCCTTTTATTAATTTCAAATCCAAATTTATTAAAAATGATAGAGGGTTTTTGAGTTTCGAAGAACTTCAAGAGATAGAAAACAAAGAATTTGGCATTCCAAGATTGGAATTGGTTAAGGATTTGTTTGTGTTCAGTTGCTATACCAGTTTAAGTTATATCGATGTCATTAATTTGACTGCGGATAATATTTGTATAGGAATCGATGGTGAACTTTGGGTTTATTATAGAGGTAAAAAAACCACAAAACCGATACGAATCCTTTTGTTACCTAAAGCTATGCAGATCATTGAAAAATATAAGAACAATCGCAAATCTATGGCACAAGGAAGTATATTTCCTAAAATATCAAATCAAAAACTGAATTCCTATTTAAAGGAAATTGCTGATGTCTGCGGTATTAAAAAGAACCTCACATTTCACATTGCCAGACATACGTTTGCCACAACTGTAACATTGAGTAACGGCATCCCCATAGAAACGGTTTCAAAATTATTGGGCCACTCCCGAATATCGACTACCCAAATATATGCAAAGGTCATTGAGCGTAAAGTGAGTGATGATATGCAAAAATTACGTACTCAGTTCAATGAAATTGAAAACAAGGCAGATTCAGAAAAAATTTCTAAAACTTATTAGGTTGTAATTTTTGGATGCAAAAAAACCAAGCTCGATAAGCTTGGTTTTTTGTTGAGGGATAATTTTTGAAGTAATTTTAAATTCTTGTTTCCAAAACCACTTTCCTGCTCCCATTCAATTCTTTCAGTTCCAACATCAATTTTTCATTATCAGAAAGGACAAATTTTGGAATCACATAGACTAAGCGTTGGCTTTCTCCATCGACAATGGAAATTGGCATGTTATATTTATAAATGACTTCTTGCTGCAATCTTTGATAGGAGGCTTTCCTTTTCTTGTTCCCATTGGTTCTATAGACATTCAGATAATCAATTTCAAAAGATAATCAATTTCAAAATCGATTCCGGATTTGTTTTTTAATTCGATGACCAAATAGACTTCTGAACCATCATAAGTCATTTTTTGTAATTTTAGTTTGATGCCTTTTTTGCGTTTGGTCTTGATATTTTCAAATTTTGACTTTAATTGATAGTCGCTGAATTTTTGAAAATATTTTATCCTATTGACGTATTCATTTATAGGAATAACAGAGGGTTTATCATTTATTTTAGCTGGAAGCTCACTACCAATTCGTTCATTTTTATTGATGAAGTAATTCAGTTCTGGAAGTTTTTCATAATACTTCAGAATATAGGAATACACGTTACCATCATTGGTAACAGTTAGTAGGTTGCTTTCGGTTTCAGGCTTCGCTTGAAGCAATCCGAAGTATTGCTCTTTTTTACGATTGTAAGTGAATACAAAATGAGAAGCTCCAGTAATTCCTTGACGTATGGGGTCTGGAAAAAACAAGGCTACGTTTTTCTGGTCATTGGCGTAAATGGTGTCGAGTTTTGGCTGTGCAACTGTTGACATTGAATAAGCCAAGAGCATTAATATGATATATGTTTTCATAAGAGTAAATTTTTTAATTGCCCGTTATGGGCTTTCATTGGAATTTGTTTTTGGGATTATTTTTAGGAATCCTTAAAATGAGTTTATAGTTATCGGTTATCGTAACCTTTACATTTTTATGGTTACGTTGAAATATTTTCTTGACACCGCTTACTTGTGGAACGCCTGTAATATTGATGTCGTCCACCATATCTCCAACGATTTCATTGGTGGCTTCAGCTCTAAAACTGTTTTCAACATAAATGCCCTCGCTACCATCTTGAAAATCAAAAGCGGTCAATTTAACAGCACGATGATCTATATTACTAATGGCAATTGTTGCCCGATTGGGTTTAAAATTGATAAAGCCATAGATGGCTGTGTTTTTAGAATAATGTTGTCCAAAAACGGTTGCATCTTTTGTCAACCGCATCTGCAAGAGGGTGGATTCTTTAATTTATGAAGATATCAGGACCACACCCCTTTTATTACTCAACAACTGAAAATTTAGAATATGTACTAAACGTTACAATCATGACTATCGCTGCGAACAGGTGCGCAAGGGATTGAAGCGGAAAGCCCACAGCGATCCCGATAGCTATCGGGAGAGCGAGGACTTGTAGCGGAAAGCCCGACCCGAAGGGATGCGCCCAATTTAAGAAAATAGATTTAAGACAAAAGAAAATAGACAAAAGACCGGACAATGTGAGAATTCCCCCTTTGGGGGTTAGGGGGCTTATGACACCTTGTCAGCATTTCCGCGTTGGCATAATCATTGACTTATAGATACCGAATATAAAAATGAATTTTCAACACAAAAAGAATATATTATGAGCAAAATAATTGGAATCGATTTAGGAACAACCAACTCTTGCGTTTCGGTAATGGAAGGTAACGAGCCAGTTGTAATCCCGAATGCGGAAGGTAAAAGAACAACGCCCTCGGTTATTGCTTTTGTTGAAGGTGGCGAAATTAAAGTTGGCGACCCAGCAAAAAGACAAGCGGTAACAAACCCAACAAAAACGGTTTATTCTATTAAGCGTTTTATGGGGAATAAATTTTCTGAATCTAAAAAAGAAGCTGATCGCGTACCTTATAAAGTGGTAAAAGGCGATAACGATACGCCACGTGTGGATATTGATGGTCGTTTATATACGCCACAGGAATTATCGGCTATGATTCTTCAAAAAATGAAGAAAACGGCTGAAGATTATTTAGGAACTACGGTTACCGAAGCGGTTATTACGGTGCCTGCATATTTTAATGACAGTCAGCGCCAAGCCACTAAAGAAGCTGGTGAGATTGCTGGTTTAAAAGTTCGAAGAATCATCAACGAGCCTACTGCGGCGGCATTGGCTTACGGTTTGGATAAAAAAGGCAAAGACCAAAAGATTGTGGTTTTTGACTTTGGTGGAGGAACACATGACGTGTCTATTTTAGAATTAGGCGACGGTGTTTTTGAAGTATTGTCCACCGATGGAGATACCCATTTGGGCGGTGATGATATTGATGAAAAAATCATTAACTGGTTGGCCGATGAGTTTAAAGCTGAAGAAGATATGGACCTGCGCAAAGACCCCATGTCGCTTCAACGTTTAAAAGAAGCTGCTGAAAAAGCGAAGATTGAATTATCATCTTCTGCGCAAACAGAAATCAATTTACCATATATTACGGCAACTGCTAGTGGACCAAAACATTTAGTGCGCACGTTGACACGTTCAAAATTTGAACAATTAATTGACGATTTAGTAAAACGTACCATTGCACCATGCCAGACCGCTTTAAAAGCAGCAGGTTTAACCATTAAAGATATAGACGAGGTTATATTGGTAGGTGGTTCTACCCGTATTCCTGCGGTACAGGCTGCGGTTGAGAAATTCTTTGGAAAAGCGCCAAGTAAAGGGGTGAACCCAGATGAAGTCGTATCGTTAGGTGCTGGTATTCAAGGTGGTGTATTAACAGGTGATGTTAAAGATGTCTTGTTATTGGACGTAACGCCATTATCATTAGGTATTGAAACGATGGGTAATGTGATGACGAAGTTGATTGAAGCCAATACAACAATTCCTACCAAGAAATCGCAAGTATTCTCAACGGCTGCCGATAATCAACCTTCTGTAGAAATACATGTATTGCAAGGAGAACGGGCGATGGCTGCCGATAACAAAACCATTGGACGTTTTCACTTAGATGGTATCCCACCTGCAAGACGTGGAACCCCTCAAATTGAAGTGACTTTTGATATTGATGCCAACGGAATTATCCATGTAACTGCAGGCGATAAAGCGACCGGTAAAACCCAGGATATCCGTATTGAAGCCTCTTCTGGTTTAACGGAAGAAGAAATCAAGAAAATGAGAGCGGATGCTGAGGCAAATGCTGAAGCTGATAAAGTAGCTAAAGAAAAAGCTGAAAAATTAAATGCTGCTGATGCGATGATCTTCCAAACCGAAAGTCAGTTAAAGGAATTTGGCGACAAATTATCGGAAGATAAAAAGAAACCGATTGAAGACGCTTTGGAAGCGCTTAAAAAAGCTTATGAAACCAAAGACATTGCGGTTATTGACCCAGCTTTAGAAAAAATAAACGAAGCTTGGAAAGTAGCTAGCGAAGAAATGTACAAAGCACAAGCGGAAGCGCCACAAGGTGGAGGAGAAGCTGGACCTGATGCGGCAAGCCAAAACGGACAAGCAGAATCCAGTGATGTGGAAGATGTTGACTTTGAAGAAGTGAAATAAATTTGTCATTCCAGCGAATCCCGATCTATCGGGAGGGAATCTCATTAAACAATAAAAACGCAATCCCCCTTTAATTAAAGGGGGATTGCGTTTTTTGTATAACCTGCAAGGTTTTCAAAACCTTGTATGTTTGGATCAAGATCAATTGGGATCAAGATCAATTGTTGTGTTTAAGCAAATATTGTAGTTAATCTAAAAAGGAAAAAATCTACGTTTCTTACCCCTCTGAACTGCGCCCTAAAAGCTTTAATTTTCGCATTAAATGACTCGGCCGATGCATTTGTGCTTCTGTTGTCAAAGAAGTTTAGTATATTCAGATAATGAATGGACATGGTTTTAGCAATGGTATTAAAGCTTTTAAAGCCTGCTTGTCTCACTTTTTCATCCCATTTGGCCAATCGTACCAGTGCTGAGGTTTTATCTTCAGTATTATTGTATATCCAAGATAGATTTTGAGATAGCCTGTATGCTTTTTCTATATCGGGATAGAGCTTAAATAGTATTTCCGCTCTTTTAGACTGGTTTTCAGTCCATTTGTTGCTTGGTCTGTAGAGTATATATCTGCTTCTGGCTAGCAATTGTTTTAGCGTATCTCCATTTGGCAGCAGCTCTGGTATGTGTTTTAGGGAATTCTTTCTGGCTAGTTCAATGGCCTCATTTTCTGCGTCTATAGCTTCCCATCTGTATTTGATCCTTATTTCCTGTACAGCGTCGTATGCTGATTTCTGAACGTGGAAACGGTCTATGGCCAAAGTGGCTTCTGGGAATGACTTTTTAACGATAAGCCCCATGTTGCCTGCCATATCCAGGGTCACCTCCTTTACTTTCTGTCTTTCCTTTAAAGGAGTCATACAGAGTATCTTTATAACCACTTCGGCTTTGGTTCCCTTTATCATGGCTACTATAGCTCCTTTTTTTCCTTTAGCATCTTTATTGGTCACAATGGTATAAAGTTCTCCGTTGCTAAAAGCGGTCTCATCAAGAGATAGATAGCGACCTAAGTTTTTGGCAAACAGAAGCCAGTCTTGCGCATGGGATTTTTGATCCCATGATTTAAAATCACTCAGGTAGTCTTTATATTGGCGTTGCAGTTTTTTGCCATTGACCCCATAGAAAAAACCAATAGTTTGGCAGTCGGAAGCCTTAGTATCGACCAATTTCTTTTAAAAAAGCAGCGAACTCGGCGGTCATCCGTGTTCCCTGTGCTACCAAGTTCCAATCTCTCTGAACAACTTCATTGGTTGATTTATCGAGCCACCTGCGCCGTTTAACATGGAGGTATACCGTGTTTCCTCGTAAAGGAAAATCCTGAACGGTAACTTCATTATGAAAACCATGAGCTATTAAATCTCGAGAGGCTTCTTCTTTGGGTATTGTTATTTGTTCTTCAAAATACAAATGCATGACCTCGCCATTCTTTGTAGTCTTCATAAGATCGAAGTGGTTGATTAAAAATTCAGGAAGAATTAGTTTAAGGATGTCTAGATAATTGTCCAAAATATATTTTTTAAGCAAAAATCGGAATCTTATTTTAATTCACACACAACTTTTGGGATTGATCCTAAAAAATGCCGTATCGAGTATAGAATATGGTAAGGAAAAAGAATTTGAAATGCAAATTTTATTCAATGATGATGTGGTGGATATCAATAGCATCAGCAACAAAGCGACCATACAAGTCAACGGGAAAACCCATGATTCAGTTGTGATACAAACAGGAAAAATAGATTCCAAGGAAATGACCGACGCTACGGTTTTACAGTTTAGCTATATTGGTCCGGGCGGTCAACTTACTACGGTTGGCGGATTAACGGGCGAGACATTTGAAATCAGCATTCCTTGGGAAATCCTTAAAAGTAAGGTATCAGACAAATCGCCCAAAGCAATGATAAGTATCAGTTCTGGAGATTCAAAAATACAAGTACCTTTCAATGCAAGTCCGAAATCGAATGAAAATTGGTTGCAGATGAGAATCACGAAGTAACATCTAAGTGCATGACAAAAATTTCAACATATTTGTAAAATCATTAATTATCTATAATTTTACAAACTCGTAGTTTTTCAGGCCTGTCAGGGTTTAAAAACCTGACAGGTCTCAATTCAGCTAAAAATCAAGCATTTAAAAGTATTCATTGCGACATCAATTATTTTTTATTTCATCTGTCATTCATCAGCATAGTGCAGGATGCTATTATTTATAAGTTCTCATATATTAGCATTTCGTTTATTTATCTAACTGGTTTAAACTTTTAAGCGGTCCCGATAGCTATCGGGAAGTAATTTTTTGACCAATTGAAGTCTTTTTTGAGTTATATAGCAGAGCTATGGAAGGAAAAAAAGGCGAAAAGTGGGTAAAAAAGAGCCTGCCCCAAATTTAGTTTGGGGGCAATTTTTTAGCGAATGGAAAAAGTTTAAACCAGTTCATCATCTAAAAATGAAAATTTTAATAATGGAGATGTATAAAACCAGAATCATACTCATTTTCTTTTTTGGCCTTTTAAGCTCATTTAGTGTTACTTCGCAAGAAAACACATTATCAAAAGTTGCTTTTAAAAGTCCACCAGCTCAGTTTAAACCCATGCCTTTTTGGCATATTAACGGGGAGTTGACAAATGAAGGCATTGTTCAACAAATAACAGATGCCCATAACGCAGGTTTTAGTGGGTTGGCGGTGTTACCGGTTAACAATACCTTGCCAGAATTTCTAAGTGATGCTTATTTTGAAAAATATAAATTGATTTTAGAGACTGCTAAAAAAGAGGACATGCAAATCATTCTTTATGATGACACGGGGTTTCCGAGTGGTACTGCAGGTGGTAAAATTGAACGTGATTACCCTCAGTTTGTTAGAAAAAGTTTAGAGAAATATGAGTTCGACCTCAACAAAGATCCCTATTTTAAAGCCTTTATACCCGAAGGGGAATTAATGGCTGCTGTAGCCATGAATATGAATACAAAAGAACGTATTGATCTTTCTGAATTCATTGTCAATAATCTTTTATCATGGCAAACAACTAGAGAAGAAGGATGGAAAGTCATGCTGTTTATGTGCCAAAAAGCAACCTTTTGGAAACACGATATGCCTTTGGATGCCATGAATCCTGAAGCTGTTAAACAGTTTATAAATTTAACTTACGATAAGTACGAAGAGCAGTTTGGAAGCTATTTTGGAAACACCATAAAGCTTACATTTTTTGATGATGTTGGGTTTTTTAGAAAAGAACGGACTTGGACAGAAGCTTTCAATACTAAATTTGTGAAGTTAAATGGATTTGAGCCAGCCCTTTATTATCCAGCCTTATGGTATGATATTGGAACTGAAACAGAATCGGCACGAGTGGCATTTTTTAATACGCGGGCAGAACTTCTTTCCGAAGGGTATCCCAAATTGGTGACGGAATGGACAAAAAAGCGCGGACTAAAAAACACGGGGCATCCACCGGGAAATTATGATATCCAACCGGTTGATATGCATGGGGATATTTTTAAATTTTTCAGACATACAGACTTACCACTTTCAGATGCTATTATTTGGTACAATAGAGGAAGGGAAGGGTTTAAATTAGTAAGTTCGGCAGCTGATGCTTCCGACAAACCTATTGTTTCCACCGAAGTTTATGGGGCATTTAAAGAGAGTACTTTCGATTCCATTGTGATGTACCGAACCATTATGGAACTTTTTGCTCGTGGTGTGAATTTTGTGGTACCTCATGGTATGTGGTACAATCCGGATAAAGTTGGAATTCCGCCATTGATATCGCCATTCAGTAAAAAATTACTCCCCGCATTACCAGATTACAGTGAATACGTTGGTCGGTCTTGTTATATGCTGCAAGGTGGAAGACGCGTTTCAGATATTGGCATCATCTATCCCATAACAAGTTTGCAAGCAGGCTATTATTTTGATGAACCAACGAATAATACGGGTGGTGATTG
Organism: Mariniflexile sp.; assembly: GCF_052728615.1. Lineage (NCBI taxonomy): Bacteria > Pseudomonadati > Bacteroidota > Flavobacteriia > Flavobacteriales > Flavobacteriaceae > Mariniflexile > Mariniflexile sp. The sequence continues at coordinate 131,672 of NZ_JBFVFE010000001.1, forward strand.
GGCGTATCCTGAAGCGGACTATCAAAAAGTGGGTGATATTTTAACAAACGACATCCGTAGGGATTTTTCATTTATCCATCCTGAACAGCTCGCTACTGATAAATACATGGTTCAAAAGGGAAATCTGCACTTAAACAATAAAACCAATTATCAAGATTATAAACTTATTATAATTCCAGGAGGTAAAGTGATATCCTTAAAAACCCTTCAAAAAATAAAACAATTTTATGATGCTGGCGGTAAGGTTATAGCAACCTCATTATTACCTTCTGTAGCTTCAGAAATGGGTAAAAATGAAGACATTGTAAAAATAATTAATGATATGTTTGGTGCAAATGCTGTAAATGGAAACGCTATTCAATCCAATAAAAATGGTGGCAAAGCGGTGTTCATTCCAAACCCGACTAAAGAAGCATTATCAAAAACTATCAATCAGTTAATTCCGAATGAAGATGTCAGTTTCGCAGAAAACCCAGAAATTACCAGTGAACAAGGCGTATTTTCATACATGCACAAAGTGAAAGATGGGAAAGCTATTTATTTCTTTGCCAATTCTAGCGATAGCACCATACATACCGAAGTATCATTAAGAGGAAAACTAAACTTGGAGGTTTGGAATCCACACAATGGCACTGCTTCAAATATGTTGAAATTAGGTTCCTTTAAGAAAAACGGAGAAAATTACACAAAATATAAATTGGAATTATTGCCTGTTTCATCAGTGTTTTGGGTCGAAAATAAATAGATTTATTATGGTTAAAAAGTATAAGAATTTCAGAAAAGTTGTAATTACTACGGCGAGTATGGCATGTGTTTTTTTTGCACTAACAGCCATGAATGTTTTAAAACCACAAGATATTCCTTGGAAATCCATCTTCAATGGAAAAGATTTTAGGGGATGGACTTTGGTTGGGAGTTTTGGAAAAGCATGGGTAGAAGATGGCGTTATCGTAACCCACATGGTGAGCAATACGCCCGAGCATACTTTTTTAAGAACCAATAAAAAGTACAAAGATTTTATTTTAGAAGCCGACTCTAAAGTTGAAGGGGCCATACATTCAGGCTTCATCCTTCGAAGTATAAAAACACCGGATACAGCCAAAGTGTGTTTGTATGGCTATCAAGTAAAACTGGACCCAACAGACCGTAAATGGACGGGTGGCGTTTTTGATGATTTTGGAAGGTCATGGAGTTGGTGGTACACTTTGGAAGATGATGTGCGTGCGCGCGATGCTTTTAAAATGAACGAATGGAACCATTTTAGAATGGAAGTTATTGGAAACAACATTAAAGTTTGGGTAAATGATGTGCCGACATGCAACTTGATAAATTCTAAATATCCAGAAGGGTATATAGCACTTAAAATTCATAGTTTAGGCAATAATCCTGAACGGGAAGATGCAAAAGTCTATTTTAAAAACCTTAAAATAATTACAAAAAATCCAGAGAAATACCAAAAGGAAATGGATTTAAAGCCTAGAAGCATGGATTGATTAATAAATTTTAAAAATGATTGATGTGAGTATCTTTTTTGATGTTTTCAAACGGAGTACTCAAAACAAAACATCAGTTAAAAAAAAAAGTTTAATACTAAAAATGAACAAATTATTGATTTTAATCCTTTTAATGTTGGTAGGTATATCTGCTGACGCTCAGAATATAACGGTTAAAATTGAACAGGATGCCGCTTATTTTCTGCAAGGAAAAGACAGTATATTAAAATATCAAATTGCTGAAAAAGCATTTAATGGAAGTTATAAAACAACGAATTATATTCATCCGCTGTACACCTTGGATGGAGCTGTTTTAACAGAAGAGTTCCCCATAGACCATTTGCACCACAGAGGCATTTTTTGGGCGTGGCATCAATTGTATATTGGAAACAAGCGCATAGGTGATGGTTGGGAGGTGAAAGATTTTAGTTGGGATATAGAATCTGTAGTTGAGATTAAACAAAAAAAGCATGTTAAAGCAATACAAGCAGAAGTTTTATGGAAATCGCCATTGTGGTTGGATGAAAATGGAAATCAAAAACCAATAGTTAGGGAAACAACCACTATAAAAGTGTATCCTACTGAAAATGATTATAGATATATTGATGTTAAAATATCCTTGCAGGCTTTAGAACCAGATATGCGCATCGGGGGTTCTGAAGACGAAAAGGGTTACGGTGGTTTTTCCCAAAGAATACGGTTGGTAGATGATATTAAATTTTCGGGTTCAAAAGGCATTGTTGAACCAGAAAAACTTGCGGTTAAAGCTGAGGGTTGGTTGGATATTTCTGGTGCTTTTAGTAAAGATGGAAAACAATCAGGCTTAACAATTTTGTGCCATCCAGATAATCCTGGGTTTCCAAACCCATGGATTTTACGTTCTCAAAATAGCATGCAAAATGCGGTGTATCCATTTCCAGGCACGAATGCAGTATTGTTATCTGATAGTAAACCAACAATTTTGCGTTATCGTATGCTCGTACACAAAGGAAACCTGATGGTACATGATATTGGGAAGATATATGATAATTATAAAAAATTATAATATAAAATCACTAAAACACATAGTGTTATTATATTTTAAGGACATTTTATAAACCAAAATAAAAGCGAAAAAATGGGTTTAGAACTTAACAAACAGAAAACAGAATAGTAATCACATTATAAAAATAAAATTATGTAGTAATCTTAACAAAGAATTTATGAAAAAACAGATATTTATTGCCTTATTTTATTTTCTATCCCTATCGCACATTTTTTCTGCACAAGAAATTGGTAAAAAAGGTGAATGGAAAACCATATCAAGTCCAACGGAGCCAATCGCTCGGCACGAGTGCAGTTTTGTTGCTGTTGGTAATAAATTTTATTTGTTAGGGGGTCGTGGCATCAAGCCCGTTTCCATTTACAATGTGGAAACCAATACATGGACAGAAGGTAAAGAGCCGCCCGTAGAAATCCATCATTTTCAAGCCGTATCCTATCAAGATAAAATCTATATGTTTGGAGCCATGAGTGGAAAATATCCTTATGAAAAACCATTAGAAAACATTTTGATTTACAATCCAGAAGCAAACGAATGGAACATAGGTTCTGAAATTCCAGAGGCCAGAAGGCGCGGTTCCGCAGGGGTTATTGTCCAAAATGATAAAGCATATATTGTAAGTGGCATTGTTGATGGTCACAACAGTACACATGTGCCTTGGGTTGATGTGTATGGTTTTAAAACAGGGAGTTGGGAGATTCTTAAAGATGCACCAAGATCTAGGGATCATTTTCATGCCGCTTATAAAGATGGTAAAATTTATGCCGCTGGTGGAAGAAATTCGTCTTATGCAACCAATCAAACCTTCGATCTTACCATTCCTGAAGTTGATGTGTATGATATTAAATCAAACACTTGGAGTACATTACCTAAAAAAAGCAATCTCCCAACCATGAGGGCAGGAGCATCTGTTGCTTTTTTAGGTGATGATTTAATGGTGATTGGTGGCGAAAGTATGGCGCAGACGGAAGCCCATAACACTATTGAAGCTTATAATGTGGCAACTAAAACATGGCGAAATCTCGATAATTTAAATAGAGGACGACATGGCTCACAAGCTGTTGTTTACAAAAACAAAATTTACATAGCAGCAGGAAGTGGCAGTAGAGGTGGCAAGCCAGAATTAGCGTCTATGGAAATGTTTCAATTCATTAAAAATTAATTTTCAGACGTATTATGAAACGAGCATGCTAAAAAGTTTATCACCCAATGAAATGACTAATAGCGAACAGCATGTGGCCGTTAAAAAACAATAAATATAGACACATGAAAGCAAAAATTTTAATTATCAATAGTATATTTTGTTTCACTTTTATTAATGTGCAATCCCAAAATACTTCAAACCAACAAACCCGGGATTATTTTGTTAGTACCATGGTTAAAATAGTAGATCCTGTACTGTCATCGTTAAGTGAAAATAAACTTAAGGAAACGATGCCCGTTGAAGTGTCTGCAAACGCAGTAAACGATCGATCAAAATTTACCTATTTGGAGGCTTTTGGCAGAACACTTTCAGGAATTGCACCGTGGTTGGAGTTGGGACCAGATACTTCCAAAGAAGGTAAACTGAGGGAGAAATATATTTTAATGACCCTTAAATGTTTAAAGAATGCCACAAATCCTAACGCTAAAGATTTTATGAATTTTAAGGATGGCGATCAGGCGTTGGTAGATGCGGCATTTTTAGCACAAGGCTTGCTTAGGGCTCCCAACCAACTTTGGAACAAACTTGATAATGAAACCCAAAAAAACATCTTAAATGCTTTAAAGGAAACAAGGAATTTATCACCGGGATATAATAATTGGTTGTTGTTTACGGCAATGGTGGAAGCCACTATTTTGAAATTTGAAGGAAAAGCGGATATGGTAAGGATACAGTATGCTTTAAATAAGCTTGATGAATGGTATTTAGGGGATGGTTTTTATAGTGATGGGCCTCATTTTAAATTAGATTATTATAGCAGTTTCTGCATGCATCCCATATTATTGGATATTTTAAATGTTTTGGTAGAAAAACAAGATGATTTAAAAGATTGGAGATATAAAAATTTTATTTCAGACTACCATGTGTTTTTGGAAAGGGCGCAAACCTATGCCGCAGTGCAAGAAAAATTAATTTCACCCGAAGGCACATACCCAGCCATTGGTCGTTCTTTAACATATCGGTTTGGTGCTTTTCATGCACTTACTCAAATAGCATTATTTGAAAAGTTACCAAAAGGAATAGTTCCAAGTCAAGTACGTGAAGCACTAAAAGCAGTAGTACAAAAACAATTGGGTGCGCCTGATACTTTTGATAAAAACGGATGGCTAACCATTGGTTTTTACGGGCACCAACCAGAAATGGCAGAGCGATACATTTCTACAGGTAGTTTGTATTTGTGTACTGAAGTATTTTTGATTTTGGGTTTAAAACCAGAAACCTCATTTTGGTCAGGTCCAGCGACAGATTGGAGTCAAAAAAGGATTTGGTCTATTTCCAAAAATCAGGACTGAAAATAATTTTATGTCAGGACAGTACAGGATATAAAATGTATTTCAAATGTTTATTCTTGTTATTCATTATCAATTAAAGAATTAAAATAAAACAAACTAAAAAATGAACTTTACACAATCGGTATTTTTAATGCTGGCATGCTTTATAATTAATACGGCAACAGCACAAGAAGAAGTCAAAAACAGTAATCCGATTTCTAAAAGCTGGACAAGTCTTTTTGAAGGTGATCCACAGACAAATTGGGAAGTGTTTATTGGGGCGCCACATGCTACCGTTAAAGGGTTGGAAAATGTGGATCCAAATAGTAATGGTACAAATTCAAAACCGTTAGGGCTAAATAACGATCCAAAAAAGGTTTTTAATTTTGAAACGATGGATGGCGAACAAGTACTTCATATTTCCGGAGAAATATATGGAGCTTTAACCTCTAAACAAGTGTATGGAAACTACCATTTAAAACTACAATTTAAGTGGGGAGAAAAGATTTGGGAACCAAGGTTGTTACGTGAAAGGGATAACGGCATTTTATACCATTGTGTTGGCGAACATGGATCGTTTTGGAATGTTTGGATGACTTCCCAAGAGTTCCAGGTACAAGAAGGAGATATGGGCGATTATTATGGATTAGCGGGTACTTTAATAGATATCCCTTCAGTAAAAAAAGAAGGCGAAAAAGAATTTGATTATATAAAGGAAGGTCAACTTAATAAATTTTCAAGTGTTGAAAAAGAATTCCCTTCGCATTGCAATAAGGGTTTTAATAATGAAAAACCACATGGTGAGTGGAATACCCTGGAATTGATTTGTTATGAAGGCACCAGTTTGCATATTGTAAACGGAAAAGTAGTGATGGCTTTGTTCAACTCCCGTTATAAAAATCCAGATGGCACTGTTGTGCCACTTCAAAAAGGGCGTATCCAAATTCAATCCGAAGGAGCCGAGGCTTACTATAAAAAGATTGCCATAAAATCGATTGACAGAATCCCTAATAAGTATAAAAAATATATAAACACATACATTACAAAATAGACTTCCGTAAGCAGTATTATGAAGCGTTTGTATAATTGACTGCCCATTTTTGAATTTTTAAATGTGTTGAAATGCCTATATTTGGCAAAATAAAAAACATTTATTTTGGTATTGTATAACTAATACAGTAGAAAACATGAAACTTCCATAACGAATTCTCGATATCCAATGGGATGATTATATGGAAGAACCATGTGACCAATAAAAAACAAATAATATAAACACATGAAACGAGCATGTTAAAAGCATTATCACCCAACGAAATGATTAATAGCGAACAGCATATGACAATTAAAAAACAAATAATATAAACACATGAAAATTAAAATCAGTACCGTTTGTTTCATTTTAATCACATGGGTCTGTGCTTCTTGTACAGCATCCAAAACCAATACTGTTGGTATAGAGAACAACAGTAATTATTCGTATACAGATAAAGTAATATCACTGCCTTGGCAAAGTGTAAAGCAAACTTACCCTTCGTTAGATTTCAATAATTTTAAAATTACCGATGCCAATTCAAAAAAGGAAATTCCCTATCAATTGGAATATAAGGGAAGTACAGACATTCAGAATGTATTGGTGCAAATTAGCTTAGAGCCAAACAGTAAGATGGAATTAGTGTTCAAAAACGAAAAGCATGGTGATTTTGCAACAAAAACCTATGGCAGGTATGTGCCTGAACGATTGGATGATTTTGCGTGGGAAAATGATAAAATCGCTTTTAGAATGTACGGGAAAGCCTTAGAAGAAGAAGGTAAAGGAAATGCCTATGGTATAGATGTTTGGTTAAAACGTACAGATAAAATGATTTTAAACGAACGATACAAAATAGGCAAATATCATGAAGACCTTGGAAACGGATTGGATTATTACCATGTAGGCTTTACATTGGGGGCAGGAAATATGGCGCCTTATGTAAACGATAGCATTTGGTATTCCAATAATTATACGAAATGGAAAATTTTGGATAATGGCCCGTTGCGAACCACTTTTCAATTGGATTTTGATGAATGGGATGTTAACGGAAAACAAATGAAAGCCATAAAAACCGTTAGTTTGGATGCGGGTTCACAATTAAATAAAATAGAAGTTAAATATACTTCAAATGACAAATCGCTTCAACAGATTCCAGTGGTGGTTGGGATTATTAAAAGACCTGAAAGTGGATCGGAATTGATGGATATAGAACATGGGATTTTGGGATATTGGGAACCACAACATGGTGAAGACGGCACCACAGGAGTCGGCGTCATCATTCCCTCAAAAGTAAATGATATGCGAGTAAGAAAAGATCAATATCTTGCTATATTTGAAATACCCAATAATGAATCCTTTACATATTATGCAGGTGCTGCTTGGGATAAAGCGGGGTCAATAACCAACAGCCAACAATGGTTCGACCATTTAAGTTCGCAAAAACAGCAATTAATGGGCAATGATATTAAGGTTGTTTTTAAGTAACCTAAATCAATAAACCCATCTTGACTTTTTGTTTTTAACCGAAAATGATTTGAAATTTATTCAGATGAGACTATTTTTGAAGGGCATAGCATCGTTACGCATAAGAAAATAGACAAAATATGGGCGAATTTCAGCCATTTTTTAGGAAATAGAAAAAGTCAAGATGAGTTCAATATTAAACACAAGTAAAAAAAATAAAAATCAAAAACAATGAATTTATTTAATGTAGAAAACAAAGTAATACTCATTACAGGCGGCGGCGGCGTGCTGGGTGGCCAAATGGCAGAATATTTATTGGGCAACGGCGCCACAGTGGTCATTTTGGACCATAAAGATGATATTGTAGATGCAGCCATTGCAAACCTTAAAAAAACAAGCGATAAAGTATCAGGGTACGTATGCAATGCCCTAGACGAAAACAGTCTAAAACAAGTATCCGATAAAATCATTGCAAAGTTCAAAAAAATAGATGTGCTCATAAATGCGGCCGGTGGCAACATGCCAGGAGCAACCATAGGTATCGATCAAACCATATTTGATGTAAACATCGACCATTTTAAGAAAGTAGTGGACTTGAATTTATTTGGAAGCATTTTGCCCGCTTTGGTTTTTGGGAAAGAAATGGTAAAAAGTAAGCAAGGAGTTATTATAAATATATCTTCCATGACCGCCCAAAGTGCTGTTACCCGTGTAGTAGGATATTCGGCATCAAAGGCAGCCATAGATAATTTTACCAAATGGTTGGCTGTTGAGTTGGCTTTAAAATTTGGCGAAGGCTTGCGCGTCAATGCCATTGCTCCCGGGTTTTTTATAGGCAATCAAAACCGGGATTTATTGATCAATAAAGAAGATGGTTCTTATACAGATAGAGGAAATACCATCATACAGAACACGCCAATGAAGCGATTTGGTGAAGCCGAAGAATTGAACGGAACCATTCATTTTTTATGTTGTGAAGCGTCAAAGTTCGTAACCGGGGTCGTTATCCCAATAGATGGAGGATTTAGTGCTTTTAGCGGTGTATAATAAAAAACAGTAAAATAAATGGAACAAACATGGCGTTGGTACGGGCCAAAAGATCCCGTATCCTTATCAGATATCAAACAGGCAGGAGCTACAGGCGTTGTTTCGGCTTTGCATCATATTCCAAATGGAGAGGTTTGGACGGTTGCTGAAATTAAAAAGCGAAAGGAAATTATTGAACAATCTGGTCTTACATGGAGTGTTGTAGAAAGCGTTCCGGTACACGAGAATATAAAGACACGTTCAGGCAATTTTCAACTATATATAGATAACTACAAACTAAGCATTGAAAACCTGGCGAGTTGTGGGATAAAGATTGTATGTTACAATTTTATGCCCGTTTTGGATTGGACCAGAACCGATTTGGGTTTTGAGGTTAAAGATGGCTCCAAGGCGCTTCGATTTGATGTGGCAGCTTTTGCAGCGTTTGAACTATATCTATTAAAAAGACCAGGTGCTGAAGACTCCTATTCCGATGAACAAAAGGCTGAAGCAAAAAGTTATTTAGCCAAACTTTCAAATGAGGAAAAACAAAAATTAGTCAAAAATATCATAGCAGGATTACCAGGGGCAGAGGAAGGCTATACCTTAGAGCAATTCCAGACCATTTTGGACACCTATGCTGATATTGATGCACAAAAGTTAAGAGAGAATTTGGTGTTGTTCTTAAAAGAAATCATTCCAATTGCTGCTCAAAACAACGTTATGATGTGTATCCATCCTGACGATCCGCCTTACGCTATATTAGGATTGCCAAGAGTTGTTAGTATCGAACAAGATTATGCGTATCTTTTCAAGGAAGTTCCAAATAGATCCAATGGCATTACATTTTGTACAGGGTCGTTAGGGGTGAGAGCAGACAATAATTTAGTACAAATATTCAAACGTTTTGCAGATAGAGTGCACTTTTTACATCTAAGAAGCACCCAGCGTGACGAAAAAGGAAACTTTTATGAAGCGAACCATCTAGAAGGCGACGTGGATATGTACAGTGTAGTCAAAGAAGTGGTTCTTGAGGAAAGAAGACGGAAAACTGCTGGCAGAAAAGATGCGTTAATACCAATGCGTCCCGATCACGGCCATCAAATGTTGGACGATCTACATAAAAAAACAAACCCGGGCTATTCCGGAATTGGTCGTTTACGTGGACTGGCAGAATTACGGGGTTTGGAACTTGGAATATCAAAAAGTAGTTAAACAATGGATAAAATCAATTCAAAAGAATTTATTACCGATAATTTTTTATTGCAATCCAAAGAAGCTGGGATTTTATACCATAAATATGCAAAAGAGCTTCCTATAATTGATTATCACAACCACTTGTCGCCAAAACAAATAGCGGAAAACAAGCCTATGGGGAACATAACAGAGGCGTGGTTGGGTGGCGACCATTACAAATGGCGAGGTATGCGCGCCAATGGTATTGAGGAGCACTATATAACAGGTGCTGCATCACTAAAGGAAAAATTCAGTAAATGGGCAGAAACGGTTCCCCATACTTTAAGAAATCCCTTGTTCCATTGGACACATTTGGAATTAAAGCGCTATTTTGATATAGATGGTATTTTGCAACCAAACAATGCGAGTGCTGTTTATAGCAAGGCAAATGCCATTTTAGAACATAAAACACCCGCACAATTATTGGAGGAGATGAAAGTTGAGGTGGTCTGTACAACAGATGACCCCGTTGATGATTTACGCTACCACAAACAAATAGCACAGAGCAATTTTTATACAAAGGTTTACCCAACTTTCAGACCTGACAGCTTATTTTTGATTAAAAAGGAAAGTTTTCTAACGTATTTGACTACCTTGGAAAACCGTGTTGGATTTTCCATTGAAAGTTTGGACGATCTTTTAAAAGCGATTAAATCGAGAATTGAATTTTTTAATGAGAATGGGTGTCGTTTGTCAGATTATGGCTTGGAAAAAATATTTTCAAGTGATTTTTCCGATTTAGAGGTTGATGCCATTTTAAAGAAAAGGATTTCCGGAATTGGAATAGATGATTCTGAAGAAACTGCGTATGCATCATGTTTACAGTACCATTTGAGTAAGATGTACCATGAAAAAGGATGGGTACAACAGTTTCATTTGGGAGCGGTAAGAAACAACAATATCCGTTTGATGGAAGCATTGGGTGCCGATTCTGGATGTGATTCCATAGGAGATTTTATGTATGCCAAGGATATGTCCGCCTTTTTTGGGAGATTGGATAAAGAAAACAGCCTTGCCAAAACCATTACTTATAATCTCAACCCTTCGCAAAACGAAGTGTTTGCTACCATGATGGGGAATTTCAACAATTCTGATGCGCCGGGAAAAATGCAATGGGGCTCCGGTTGGTGGTTTCTGGACCAAAAAGATGGTATGGAAAAACAAATGGATACGTTGTCTAATATGGGTCTGTTGAGCAAGTTTGTAGGGATGTTGACAGATAGCAGAAGCTTTCTATCGTTCCCCAGACATGAATATTTCAGGCGTATTTTATGCAATCTATTGGCAGAAGATATTAATAAAGGATTAGTGCCAAATGATTTGGAATTTGTAGGCAACATGGTTCAGGATATTTGTTATTACAATGCAGTTAGCTATTTTGATTTTAAGTAAGAGAGAAAATAAAAACCAAATAATATGAATAAAACACAAAAGATAGGAAACTATCGGTACAGAATTTTAGGGCTCTTAATGTTCGCCACCACTATCAACTATTTTGATAGGAGCATCATTGGCGTTTTGGCCCCAACGCTGGAAAAATTGTTTGGCTGGACCAATAGCGACTATGCCTATATCATGATATCCTTTAAGGTGGCTTATGCCCTGGGGATGCTTTTCATGGGCGGTCTGATAGACCGACTGGGCACCAAAAAAGGATACATCCTGTCCATTGGGCTTTGGAGTTTCTTTGGAATGCTCCATGCCCTGGTCCGCCCCGGATTTAGCGTCATCGGGTTTGCGGCGGCCCGCTTTGGCCTAGGTTTTGGGGAATCGGGGAACTTTCCGGCGGCCATAAAAACCACGGCAGAGTGGTTTCCTAAGAAAGACCGTGCGTTTGCCACCGGGCTTTTTAATGCCGCTACCAGCATCGGCGCCATTGCAGCGCCTTTTGTGGTGGGCTGGATCGTGCACGAAGACGGCAAGAACTGGCAGATCCCTTTTCTTATCACGGGTGCTCTTAGTGCCCTTTGGGTGTTTTTATGGTTCAAGATGTACAAAAAGCCAGAGGTGCACCCCCGTGTAAGCAAAGAGGAACTGGCCTACATACAAAGTGATTCAAGTTCTGAAAACGAAGATAAGTTGCCATGGAAAAGCGTCCTGGACAAACGGCAGACCTGGGCCTTTTCCCTGGCAAAGGTTACCGATGCCGTTTGGTGGTTCTACCTTTTCTGGGGCGCCAAATTTTTGGCGGATACTTTTGGTGTGAACATCCATAACATCGCGCTCCCGTTCTTTGTCATTTATATCTTGGCAGATGGAGGAAGTATTTTGGGAGGCTATCTTTCAGGTGTTTTCATCAAAAAGGGATGGTCCATAAACAAGGCAAGAAAAATAACGCTTTTAATTTGCGCTTTGATCATCCTTCCTGTAAGTTTTGTGGCCATTACCGATGATAAATGGTTGGCGGTTTTCCTTATTGGTTTAGCGGCCGCTGGCCATCAAGCGTGGTCTGCCAATATATTTACCTTGGTTTCAGATGTGTTCCCTAAAAAAGCGACCGCTTCTGTGGTGGGCATTGGGGGCATGGTGGGCGCCGTTGCCGGTATTGTTGCAGATGCGGCATTGGGGTCCGTGCTGGATCAAGCAGGCAATACAGGTTATTTTTGGGCGTTCCTAATTGCCGGGTTTTCTTATCTAATCATACTTGGGCTGGTGCATTTGTTAATGCCAACCATGACGCCTTTAGATGAAAATTTAAAACCTATCAATGCGTAATACAATGATTAAGAGCTGTTTTAAAACCCCTTTAAATCATAAAAAACATTAAAACAAAACAATGCGAATTTAAAATATACAAAAATGTCAATTAACTATGAAACCCGTTACGCATCGAGTCCAGATGCGGTTAAACAATATGATACAGCACAATTACGAAAAGAGTTTTTAATTGAAAATTTATTTGAAGCAGATAAACTTAATTTAGTGTATTCACACTATGATAGGTTTATTACTGGAGGTGTTATGCCTGTTTCTAAGGCAATAGAACTGGAAACCATCGATCCTTTAAAAGCTCCCTACTTTTTAGAAAGAAGGGAACTAGGGATTATAAATATTGGAGATACAGGTACCGTAACGGTTGATGGAACCGACTACGAATTAAACCACAGAGAAGCCTTATACGTTGGCCAAGGCAATAAAAAAGTAATTTTTTCAAGTAGCTCCGGAAAAAGTCCAGCTAAATTTTATTTGAACTCAACACCAGCACACAAAGCATATCCCATTAAAAAAATAGGAACCAATGATGTGGAAGTGATTGAATTGGGAGCACCAGAAACCGCCAATGCCAGAACCTTGCGAAAATACATCGTGAACAGTGTGGTAGATGTTTGCCAATTGCAAATGGGCATGACCACCTTAAAGTCGGGAAGTAGCTGGAACACCATGCCGGCACACGTGCACGACCGCAGGATGGAAGTGTACTTTTATTTTGAAGTTCCAGATGGTCAAGCAGTCTGCCATTTTATGGGACAGCCACAAGAGACCAGACATATTTGGATGCAGAACAACCAAGCCGTAATATCACCACCATGGTCCATCCACTGTGGTTCAGGAACTAGCAATTACTCGTTTATTTGGGGAATGGCAGGTGAGAATCTGGATTATGGCGATATGGACGTCTGTAAAATAAACGAATTAAAATAAAAAGCAATTATAAAACAAAGAAAATATGTCAATAAACCTATTTGATTTAACAGGTAAAGTAGCGTTGATTACAGGAGCGGTCCATGGATTGGGCATGGCCATGGCGAAAGGTCTGGGAAATGCAGGGGCAACTATTGTAGTAAATAATTATTCTAAAGATAAATTGGATGAAGCCTTAGAAGAATATATAGCATCGGGTTTAAAAGCTTATGGTTATGTATTTGATGTTACAGATGAAAATGCCGTTAAAGAAGCCATAACAAAAATCGAGAAAGAAGTGGGGCCCATAGATATTTTGGTAAACAATGCCGGAATAATAAAGAGGACACCAATAATTGATATGGAAGTGGCGGATTTTGATGCCGTTATCCAAGTGGATTTAGTGGCACCGTTTATCGTTTCCAAAAACGTTGCAAAGGGCATGATAAAAAGAGGTGGCGGTAAGATAATCAATATCTGCTCCATGATGAGCGAATTGGGACGCGATTCGGTAAGTGCTTATGCCGCAGCAAAAGGAGGCTTGAAAATGCTGACCCGAAGCATGGCAACGGAATGGGCAAAGCACAACATCCAGACCAATGGCATTGGCCCTGGTTATTTTGCAACCAGCCAAACGGCCCCCATTCGTGTTGACGGACATCCTTTTAACGAATTCATAATGGGCAGAACACCAGCAGGCCGTTGGGGAGACCCTGACGATTTACAGGGAGCAGCCATCTTTTTGAGTTCTAAGGCCAGTGATTTTGTAAACGGGCACATCGTGTATGTTGATGGCGGTATTTTGGCGACTATCGGAAAGCCTTCAAACGAAAATTGATATGAAGAGTCATTAAACTGTAAAGTGCGAAATAAAAGGGGATCGATAATTGCACTGTTTTTACAAAACCCCTTAAACAGAAAAGTGTAAGTTCAAGCAATAAGTGCAACAGATCAGTTCAAAACCGTTTTACGAAATATTCTAAAAATTTGAAACACAACCTAGAGGTATTCCCCTCCTTGGAGGGGCCAAGGGAGGGTCTTTAGTTTTAAGCAATTAATATCATAATTTCGTTTAAAGCCTACTATTTTTTCATGGATAGAACCCACCCCTAACCCCTCCAAGGAGGGGAATGTTGCGTATGGTATATAAATTCAGTTTCTAAAAGTTTAGTACTATGCAGTTCAAAAAAACCTTCAATTGATCACAATATCTCTATTTCCTGTCAGCCGACGAGGCAGGTTCGCTTCAATCAAAAAAGTTTAAACCGGTTTGTTGTTAACATGTGACGAATCTCTAATAATCAGTTCAGCATCAAGGATAATTTTATTTAATGTTTGTTTTATTTTAGGGTTTTTAACACGTTCCAAAAAAGTCCATGCCGCTTGTTTGCCAATTTCCGCACTGTGCTGGTTAATGCTTGATATGGAGGGGGTTACCATAGCTGTAAAGGGCTCATTTCCAAAACCGATCAATGCTATGTCATTTGGAATATCAATATTATTTTCTTTAAGCACCTGTAAAGCACCCAGAGCGGCATAATCTCCAGCAACATACACCGCATCAGGTCTGTTTTTTAATGCTAATAATTGCAGCATTTTTTCTCTACCATCTTCAATAGTCAAGCTGCTTTCAACCAGTAAGTCTTCATCTAAAGGCAACTCATGCTTTTTAATGGCATCAACATAACCTCGTATTCTATTGTTAAAAATCCGTGTTCGCCGGTATCCACCAATGTGGGCAATCCGTTTGCAGCCTTGTTCTATCAAATGCTCAACAATCATGTGGCTACTATCGTAATCATTAATACCTATATAATCTACATTCAAATCATTCTCACCTCTATCAAATAAAATTAAGGGAACCCCTTTCGATTTTACTTTTTCATAGTATTCCAAATCAATAGTCTCGTTAGCCATAGAAGCAATAATCCCGTCAACCTGGGTGAATAACAGTGTGTCAATGCTGTTGCACTCTTTTGTATAGGATTCGTTCGATTGGGTTATAATAATATTGTAGCCTTCCTTATTTAAAACTTCTTCAATATTCTGTATTACAGAAGAAAAAAAGTGGCTGTTGGTTCTGGGCACTATAACGCCCACTAAGTTGCTTTTCCCCCTGCGAAGCGCACTCGCCAGATGATTGGGCTGATAATTCAATTCTTTTGCCACCTTTTTAACGGCTTCTTTGGTTTTTGTACTGATACGGGAGTCGTTATGAAGTGCTTTAGAAACTGCGGCAGGTGATATATTTAATGCACTTGCAATATCTTTTATGGTTGTTTTTTTTTTATTTACCAATTTTTTATATATTTGCTTAAACGTTTAAGCAAATATATTGCTTTAGTTTATATAATCAAAACGTCCAAATCTATTTTTGAGCATTTTGATTTATTTTTAAAAGTATGCTTAAACGTTTAAGCAAAAATTAATTTAACTAAATTTATAATTTTAATAACATGAGTAGAGTAGTAACATTTGGTGAGATCATGCTTCGATTGGCACCTCAAGGATTTTTAAGATTTTCTCAAGCAGACAATTTTGACGTTGTTTATGGTGGTGGAGAATCTAACGTAGCCGTGTCATTGGCTAATTATGGTATTTCAGTTGATTTTGTAACACGTTTGCCAAAAAACGATATTGGTGAATGTGCCATGATGGAAATGCGTAAAAGAGGTGTTGGCGTCGATAAAATTGTTTGGGGTGGAGAGCGTTTGGGTATTTACTTTTTGGAAACCGGCGCCGTATCCAGAGGCAGTAAAGTGGTTTACGACAGGGCACATTCTTCAATGGCTAGCATTCAGTCCGGAATGGTTAACTGGGAAGAAGTTTTTAAAGGCGTGGAGTGGTTCCATTGGACTGGTATTACACCAGCTATTTCCCAAAGTTCTGCCGATGTTTGTTTAGAAGCTGTGAAAGCGGCAAGCAAATTAGGAGTTACTATTTCAACCGACTTAAATTATAGAGCGAAACTTTGGAAATATGGTGGAGACCGTGAGGCTATCATGACGGAGTTGACATCTTATTGTGATGTTATTTTAGGTAATGAAGAAGATGCTGAAATGCACTTTGGTATTAAGCCAGCAGGTGCGGCGGTTCAAACGCATGGACATGATGTGAAGGCGGAAGCTTTCTTATCTGTTTGTCAACAAATGATGAAAAAATTCCCAAGAGCGAAAAAAGTAATTACCACGTTAAGAGGTTCTATCTCTGCGTCCCACAACACGTGGGCAGGCGTTTTATACGATGGAAAACAAATGTTGCAAACGCGCCAATATCAAATTACCGATATTGTTGATAGAGTAGGTGGCGGCGATTCTTTTATGGGTGGTTTGATCTACGGATTATTGACATACCCTGATAACGATCAAAATGCACTGGATTTTGCCGTTGCAGCATCTTGTTTAAAACACACTATTAAAGGTGATGCTAATTTAGTTACTGTTGAAGAAGTTTCGAAACTTATGGGTGGCGATGCTTCGGGTAGGGTTGCTAGATAATGAACTGATTTAAACTTTTCACGTTTAAGCGAAAATTAGTCATTTTTTGACCAATTGAAAGCTTTTTTGAGCTACATAGCACCGATATGGAAAGAAAAAAAGGTAAAAAGTGGGTGAAAAATGGCAATTTTTTAGCGAATGGAAAAAGTTTAAACCAGTTCAATATATAAATTATAACCTGCAAGGTTTTTAAAACCTTGCAGGTTCCAAAATGAATCCCATAATTTTCAAATAATCCTTTAAATATGAAAAAATCGATTGCAATTATTTGTGGTGGAGGTCCTGCTCCGGGCATTAATACTGTTATAAGTACCGTGGCTAAAACCTTTATGAAAGATGGTTATGAAGTTATTGGTGTCCATCATGGTTACCAAGGTTTACTTTCTGATAATCCTGAAGTGAAGATTTTTGATTTTCATCATGCCGATCGTATTTTCAGTCGGGGTGGTTCTACCTTGATTATGAGTAGGTTCAAACCCAAAGACAGCGATTTTAAAGCAGATTTTTTCAAAAAGAACAACGTGAAATTATTGGTGACCATTGGTGGAGATGACACCGCTTCTACTGCCAATAGATTAACTAAATATCTTCATAGTCAAGATTTAGAGGTGGCGCACATCCATGTGCCTAAAACCATTGATAACGATTTGCCTTTGCCAGATAGAAACCCAACATTTGGTTTTCACACGGCTAAAGATGAAGGCGTTAGAATAGGCAATACGGTTTATGAAGATGCCAGAACCAGTGAAAATTGGTTTGTAATGGCGGCCATGGGGCGTTCTGCGGGCCATTTAGCCTTTGGTATTGCTTCGGCTTGCCATTTTCAAATGATGATCATTCCGGAAATGTTCAACAAAACCAACATTACCTTCGAGAAAATAATCAATATGATTGTTTCTTCCATCGTTAAATGTAAAATTCAAGGGGTTGAATATGGCGTTGCTTTAGTGAGCGAAGGTGTTTTTCATTTTATGGAACAAGACGAAATTATCAACTCAGGAATTAATTTCACTTATGATGACCATGGTCATCCGGAATTAGGAAATGTAAGTAAGTCGCATATTTTTAATTATCTGTTACAAGTTAAGCTGAAGGAAATAGGATTGCAAATAAAATCAAGACCGGTAGAATTGGGTTACGAATTAAGATGCTGCAACCCTATCGCGTTCGATTTAACCCTGTGTACCTTACTCGGTATTGGTGTAAAAAAATTATATGACCAAGGTATTTCGGGTTGTATTGTAAGTGCCAATTCTAAAGGCGATATTACACCATTATTTTTAAAGGATTTTGAAGATGAAAATGGCAAAATACCACCAAGATTGGTAGATATTAACTCCGATATGGCGCAATTGTTTATAAATAACCTTTTCTATCTTCAGGAGAAAGATTATGAGAAGGCAAAAAAATATGTGCCAAATCCGGAAGCATACGATTTTAAGAAAATATTGAATTGGAACTAGAAATAAATCACAAAAAAATAAAATTCCAAATTCCAATAATTGAAGTATTTGAAAACGAAGTACATAAAAAAATAGATGAAGCTCATACTACTAAAAAAGTCTCTTTAAAAATTCCTCCCCTTTTTTTAAGGGGAGGTGCCGATAGGCGGAGGGGTCAAAAAAGTAATTGTTTAAATACTCTGAGATATTTTTATCATATACTAAAATTTGAATAATAAAAAATAAGTAATAAAAATAATAACAAATGGCACAATTTTCAAGATTAGAAGTGGCTCAAGCAATGAAAGATACTGGGATGATTCCTTTATTTTTTCACAATGATATTGAGTTAAGCAAAAAAGTATTAAAAGCTTGCTACGATGGTGGCGCGCGTTTAATGGAGTTTACGGCACGTGGCGATTTCGCTCATGAGGTTTTTGGCGAATTAACAAAATACGCCATTAAAGAGTTACCAGGCATGATCATGGGTGTTGGTTCAGTTACCGATGGTGCCGCAGCATCTTTATACATGGCTTTAGGGGCAAACTTTATTGTAACGCCCGTATTAAGAGAAGACATTGCCATTGCCTGTAACCGTAAAAAAGTATTGTGGTCTCCAGGATGCGGCACCTTAACCGAAATAGCTAGAGCTGAAGAGTTGGGTTGCGAAATAGTGAAACTGTTCCCTGGCGATATTTACGGGCCACAGTTTGTAAAAGGCATTAAAGGTCCACAACCATGGACAAGCATTATGCCAACAGGTGGAGTAGCTCCAACTGTTGAAAACTTAAAAGGATGGTTTGATGCTGGTGTTACTTGCGTTGGTATGGGGTCTCAATTGATTTCAAAAGAAATCATTGCTAATAAAGATTATGCAAAATTGGAACAAGATGTTAAAGCTGCTTTGGCAATAGTTAAGTCTGTTAGAAAGTAACCATCAAGTTTTTTTAAAATGAACAGAGCCGCAATGGGCTCTGTTCATTTTAAATAGTTTGGAATAAGTATTGTTAATGACCCTATAAAATCTTTTAACACTTTTAGCGTAAGTTTTATTTCAAAAATTCTACTTTTGTTATGATTAAATTAAGTTCAAATTATGTCTGATACAATAGAAAGAGTAAAATGTTTAATAATAGGTTCTGGACCAGCAGGATACACGGCGGCTATTTATGCGGCAAGAGCCAACATGAAACCAGTTTTGTACCAAGGAACACAACCCGGTGGACAATTGACAACTACCAATGAAGTTGAAAATTTCCCTGGATATCCAGATGGTATTACAGGGCCCGAAATGATGATGGAGTTACAAAAGCAAGCAGAACGTTTTGAAACCGATGTGCGCGATGGGTGGGTTACCAAAGTTGATTTTTCAGGTGATATACATAAGGTTTGGGTGAATGAGACCAAAGAAATTCATTGTGATACGGTAATTATTTCCACAGGTGCATCTGCTAAATATTTAGGATTGGATTCTGAACAGAAATATTTAAAACTCGGAGGCGGGGTTTCTGCTTGTGCCATTTGTGATGGGTTCTTTTATAGAAATCAAGAAGTTGTTATTGTTGGCGCTGGCGATTCTGCTTGTGAAGAAGCGCATTATCTATCAAAACTTTGCAAAAAAGTAACGATGATTGTGAGACGCAACGAGTTTAGAGCTTCTAAAATTATGGCAGCAAGAGTTAAAAATACACCAAATATTGAGATTCTTTTTAATACTGAAACCGATGAAGTTTTAGGTAATGGCTTAGTAGTAACGGGAGTTAGGGTGTTTAATAATCAAACAAATGAAAAACACGACATTCCTGCAACAGGGTTTTTTGTAGCCATTGGTCACAAACCAAATACCGACATATTTAAAGGCTTTTTAAATTTAGATAAGACGGGATATATTATCAATAAACCAGGAACTTCAAAAACGAACATAGAAGGTGTTTTTGTTTCCGGTGATGCAGCAGACCATGTTTACAGACAAGCCGTTACAGCAGCAGGAACAGGTTGTATGGCTGCTTTGGATGCAGAGCGTTATTTGGCAGCAAAAGATTCTACTTTTGAAGTTTCAACATCTACCTATAATTAACAATACCTCAATTTCAATAAAAAACCAAAGTATTTATTTGCTTTGGTTTTTCTTTTAAAATTTATAAAAAAGTGGTTTCTTTGAAACCGAAATTAAAAACGGGATGTGGCGCAGTCCGGTAGCGTACACGGCTGGGGGCCGTGTGGTCGCAGGTTCAAATCCTGTCATCCCGACAAATTAGCATATCAATCTATATCAAAAACCTGTTAATCTTATGATTTACAGGTTTTTGCATTTTTATTGATTTCAATTGAATTGATTTAATGCTAAAACAAAAGGTAGCTAATCGGATAACAAAATCTATTTTAACATTCGTGTTATCCGATTTGTTAAAATTTGTCAGTTTATGTAAAATTAAATGTATCTTTAAAGTGATTTGGCTTTCGTCTGATAACAATATCAAGTGTTAACAAAAAGACGAAATCATGAAAACAACATCCACTTTCAGTATTTTGTTCTGGGCGGACTACTCCAGGGCGAAAGACAACCAAGCATTAATTTATGCGAGAATTACAATAAACGGAAAACGTTCAACTATCAGTTTGAAGCGAAAAGTCCCGATTCCCGACTGGGACGTCCATAAGGGACGTGTCCGAGGAACAAGTCAAAAAAACAGGATACTCAATAATTATCTGGACGAGGTTTACAGTGGCCTTTTTAGGTGCTATCAAGACTTAAAAATAGAACGTAAATTTATAACGTCGCAAGCCGTAAAAAAAAGGTATTTAAGTGAAGATGAAAAACATCATTCTCTATGTGATATTATTGAATATCATAATGAAGATATGGCCGATAAATTGAAATGGGGAACCCAAAAAAACTACTTTACTACCCAAAGGTACATTTCAAAATTCCTACTCAAAAAACACAAAACCACAGATATTTATTTACAAGATCTGGATTATAATTTTATATTGAAGTTTGAGAAATTCCTAAGAGCATTTAAACCGGAAGACCACCAAAGGAAAATGGGCAATAATACCGTAATGAAACATATCGAACGACTTCGAAAACTTATAAACTTGTCCATAAAACTGGATTGGTTAGAACGCGATCCTTTTAGCAATTTTAAATCACACCGTATTAAAACGGAGCGTGGTTTTCTTAGTTTGGAAGAACTCCAAGAAATAGAGAGAAAAGAATTTAATATTCCCAGGGTGCAATTGGTAAAAGACCTATTCGTTTTCAGTTGCTATACCAGCTTGAGTTACATAGATGTCATTCATTTGACATCGGATAATATCTGCATCGGAATTGATGGCGAACTATGGATTCATTATAGACGTGAAAAAACTGCCAAACCCATTAGAATACCTTTGTTGCCACGGGCATTACAAATTATGGAAAAGTATAAGAACAATAATAAGTCTATAGCCCAAGGAAGCATATTCCCAAAAATATCAAATCAAAAGCTTAATACCTATTTAAAGGAAATTGCCGATGTCTGCGGTATTAAAAAGAATCTCACATTCCACATCGCCAGACATACCTTTGCCACAACAGTTACTTTAAGTAATGGGATACCCATTGAAACAGTTTCAAAATTATTGGGCCACTCTAGAATATCGACTACCCAAATTTACGCAAAGGTCATTGAACGTAAAGTGAGTGACGATATGCAAAAGTTAAGGAAACAATTCGATGAGGTAGAAAATCGTTATATTTTAAATACGTTATCTGTCGAATAGTTACCTTAAAGAGATAAATTTATTGGTCTTTTCTGTTCAACATAAGCATAACAAATGCTGAAATCAATTGATAATAGATTATTTTAGGTAAAATCAAAAATCATGTATTAAATTGAAAATAAAAGGATTTTATGTTGTTTGAGCAGTTGTATGCTAGACCTATGGACCTAGGCAAGTAAAAGGTCTAAAAAATTTTAAATGCGGGCGTGGTGCAATTGGTAGACACGCCAGACTTAGGACATAGCGAAATAAAAACTGTTAAAATATTAAAATGCGGGCGTGGTGGAATTGGTAGACACGTCAGACTTAGGATCTGATGCCGCGAGGTGTGGGAGTTCGAGTCTCCCCGCCCGTACAAAAGTCGAAGAGAAATTTTTGGCTTTTTTTATTTAAAAATCCCCTCTAAAAAAGTTTAGGTACAACATAGGTACAACATTTTACAATTTTAATGGACTTAATTTAGAATGATTGGTTTTAATGTTATTTGACATCAAAAATTATTGTTTTGCTCTACTATCAATAATTTTTGTTCAATTATAATTTAAGTGTCAAAATCATAACCCGAAGGTCACTGGTTCGAGTCCAGTTCCCGCTACAAGGAATAACAAGGGTTTCAAGAGATTGAAGCCCTTTTTTTATGGTGTCTAGTACAGAATAAGTACAGAATTTATCTGTTTTCATGTTCAAAATAAGGATTGCTATTATTTATTGTCTTTTGTTAGTAACCTGAGTTCGACCTAAGAAATCGATTTTTTTAACATAGAAAAAGCAGAATATTTAGTATATTAAAGTACTGAATTTCAATATATTGTAAAACATTCTGCTTATGATTTCTAAAGATAAAGTTACTGAAATATTCTGTTCTATCGATGATTTTTGCCTTGTTTTTGAACCTGCACTTGAAAAACGACAGCTTTCCACAGGGAAAGAGACCAGAAAACGTAAATTTACCATGTCCGCCAGTGAGATTGTTACCATTACCGTTCTGTTCCATTTAAGTGGAGTAAGGACCTTCAAACATTTTTATATTGGCTATGTTCAAAAGCACCTCGGGCAAGAATTCCCCAACACGGTTTCATACAATCGTTTTGTTGCGCTGATGCAATCCAACATATTACCGTTGACCCTGTACATGAAGACCTGCTGTTTGGGCGAATGTACTGGAATATCTTTTATAGACACGGCCCCGATACGTGCCTGTAAAAACAAACGTATAGCACAAAACAAAGTGTTTAAAGATATAGCCAACGTGGGCAAATCTACCATGGGGTGGTTCTATGGGTTTAAGCTCCATATCATTGTAAACGATAAGGGCGAACTGCTTGATTTTATTATAACCCATGCCAATGTAGATGACAGGACACCTTTGAAAGAGGATAACTTTTTGAAGAAAATATTCGGAAGCCTATATGCCGATAAAGGGTACATATCCAAAGAGCTTTCCTGTTTGTTGTTTGACCAAGGGCTCCATCTGGTAACAGGTATCAGAAACAATATGAAAAATGTAATGATGACCATGAGAGATAAAATATTGCTCAGAAAACGTTCGGTTATAGAAACTATAAATGACCAATTAAAAAACATTGCTCAAGCTGAACGTTCCAGGCATAGGAGTTTTGGTAATTTCATTACCAATTTAGTCGCCAGTCTTATTGCCTATTCGTTTCAAGAAAGGAAACCAAGCATTAAATTTGAAACAGAAAACACAGCGCAATTGGCTCTTTTTTGCTAAATCCTTACGTCGAACTCAGGTTAGTAGATGTTATGATTTAGGCTAAGATGTATTTTGACAATTCATAAAAAGCAAAAAAATACAGATATATACCTTAATTTATAAGCATGTTGGAATTAGTATAGTATGTCTACCCTAGTATATGTTTTTAAAATCCTGTCATCCCGACAAATAGGGTATCAAAGGATATCAAAATAATGGTAATCAAATGAAATTCAAAATATTAATATTTTTTTTGAATTCATTTGTACCCATTTGAGTACAAATTTCTAGGTGTCCTATTAGGTGTCCTATTTTTAAGAAATAATTTTTTAAATTTGTACCATTAGTATTTAGTTTCATCTTTACAGCGATTTGGCTTTCGTTTAACTGATTTATTCATTAAAAACGAAAGTAATGACATTCCTAAAAACCTTCAATGTCCATTTTTGGCTAAAGAAGACGGTCTTAAAAAAAGACGGAACATTCCCTATTTATGCAAGGATCACGATAGATGGCAAACGCGCCGATCTAAGTACCCAACAAACCACCTTAGAACATAGCTGGTGCACAAATGCTCGGCGTATCAAGCCTAAATTTTCAGGGGCCAAGGAAATCAATGATGTCCTTGAAAATGTCCATTCTAGAATAGTTTTATGCCATAAGCAACTATCTGACAGCGGCGTTGTTGTTTCGGCCCAAGCGGTTAAATTAAGATATTTGGGAAAGGACAAACCTGTTGCTACAATTGATGACCTCATACATTATCATAGGGAGAATGATTTGATCTATTTATCTCCTGGAACGGCCAAAAACTATCCCTCTACAGAAAAATACCTTCATAGGTTTATTTTAAAAGAGTTTAAGTCATCAGATTATTATCTAAAGAACATCAATTATTCCTTTGTGGCCAGATTTGAAAGTTACCTTAGAAACTGTACCCCTTTAAGAAAGTCGCAGCCCCTAGGAAATAATGGTATAATGAAACACATGGAACGCTTTCAAAAACTGACGACCTTGGCCTTGAAACATGGCTGGATAAAGGAAAACCCTTTTTCCTTATATCAGTTGAAGTTTGAGGAATTTGATAGTGCATTTTTAGACCAAATAGAAATTGATAGGGTTAAATTGCTCAATTCTAGCAATGGTTCATTAGAAGATACCAAAAACATTTTCATCTTTTCTTGCTACACAGGTTTATGTTACATAGAGGTGAAGAATCTTAATACCAAAAGTATAGTTACAGGAATAGATGGTGAACAATGGATAATGGTTAAACGCCAAAAAACAAAAACCCCCGTAAAAGTGCCACTGCTAAATGAGGCAAAAAGAATACTGGAGATTTATAGGGATCATCCCTGTGAGCTGAATGGATATCAGCTTTTACCCGTGCTAAACAGCCAAAAGGTTAATAAGCATTTAAAGAAAATCGCTGGGTTATGTAGTATTGATAAAAAACTGACGTTTCATGTTGCCCGCCATACTTTTGCTACCACGATTACTCTTCTAAACAATGTGCCGCTGGTCACGGTATCAAATCTTTTGAGCCATAAAAAGATTTCTACCACACAGAAGTATGCCCGGGTTATTGAAACAAAGATTAGCAGGGATATGTCGAAACTCGCTCAGGCTTTAAGGGAGATTGAATCAAAAAGAAAAGGTGTTAAAGGTTCTAATATCACTCACCATTTAAGAATTGTTTGATGAATATTCAGTTCTATTTGATTCTGGTATAGATAAATAAAGCTCTCATCTCTAGTGTTAATAGTTCTTTTTTTGTCTTTGATTTATTTGTTTATGCGTCAATATAAAAATGAATTACTGAAATAAAGATAGCTTTCCACAGGAAAAGAGACAAGAAAGCGTAAATTCACGATATCCCGTAGTTAGATAATGATAACGTCCTATTCCATCTAATCGATATAAGAGCTATATTTAGTAGCTCCAAGATAAGTGCCAAAATACAGTCAGTTTAATAAAATAATTCCGCTTATAAAACTAAAAAAACGATATTTAATACAAACTACCATTTCAGATAATGGTATTAGAAGCCTACTTAACTAATTTTCATGGAAAAACTATCTGTTAATTTTTTAAATTCTACTTTAGATAACCATCCTTAATACAATTCCAAGTACGTCAGACTTAGGACATAGCGAAATATAAAACGTTAGAATATTGAAATGCCAGCGTGGTGGAATTGGTAGACACGCTAGACTTAGGATCTAATGCAGCAATGTGTGGGAGTTCGAGTCTCCCCACCTGTACAAAAGCTGAAGAGAAATCTTCGGCTTTTTCGATTTTAAATTGTTCGTAAATTTCGGTTAGGTACAACATAGGTACAACATTTTGTTATTTTCGTTGGCAAAATTTAAAAAGATGAGATTTAAATACATTTAATATCAAAAACTATTATTTTGTTCTACCATTAATAATTTTTGTTAATTGTTTTTGGTTTATTGATGATTGAGTAATTGAATATCCATTTGGTACAAGCCCTAATCTATTATATCTTTGTGAAGTAATTCGTATATCGAAAGATGTTAAGATCTTTGAAGCAATACCTCAAATGCTCATAAACCGCTTGTTCTAACAAAAAAACGAATCATTTCATTATGGCTAAGGGTAAGAAAAAAATAACAAGTAAAGATATTGCTAAGGAGTTGGGCATATCAAGATCCGTTGTGTCTTTCGTCTTAAACGGTAAGAATAAGGAAATGAGAATTAGTGATGAACTCACTAAAAAAGTCCTTGATCTTGTTGAAACTAGGAACTATCAAACAAACCATATAGCCAAAAGCCTTAAAACTGGTAAAACTTATACTATTGGATTAATAGTAGCCGATATTGCAAACCCTTTTTTTGCAAATATTGCGAGTGAAATTGAAAAGGAAGTTAGAAAAAAGGGGTACAGTGTATTTTTTTGCAGTTCTAATGAGAATAAAAAGAACTTTAATTTTCAACTAGAAAACTTTAAAAACCGTCAGGTCGATGGATTAATATTAATACCACCTATAAATAGCGATAAAATTTTGACTCTATTAGGTTCTCAAAATATTCCTTTTGTTATAATGGATAGAGTTTTTGAGAATTTGGGCGCAAATTCTGTTAATATTAATAACCATAAGGCGGCTTATGATGCAACTACACGGTTAATCAATAACGGTAGAAAGAAAGTAGCCTTAATTAATGTAAATAACGAACTGATTACTATGAGTGATCGGACAAATGGTTATATTGATGCTTTAGCTGATAATGGAATGGAAGTTAATCCACATTTATTACAGCAATTAAAATATAGCAATGTCGCAGAGCATGTTAATGAAGCCGTTAGTAAGGTCATCTTTAATTATGCTGATGCCATTATTTTCACTACAAATAAGCTTGGAGTGCAAGGTATACAGGCAATTAATAATTTGGGAAAAAGAATTCCTGAAGATATTGCAGTAATTAGTTTTGATGATACAACTGCCTATGCTGTTGCAAAAACATCTATCACAGCAATTAAGCAACCTGTGGAACAAATGTGTAAAGAGGCTGTGAGGATTTTAATGAAATCGATTGATAAAAGTGAGGACAATATAGATACTGAACAGATAATTTTAGACGCTAGCTTAATTGTTAGAGAATCATGTCCTTAACTTAAAACCGTCACTCCAAAATAGCCAAAAAGCTTAGTTGAACACAATCTTTAATTGACAAAATTTGTCAAATAAAACAAAGGGTTTTTAATTTAAAGAATTCCTCGAGGTTCTACCTTGGGGTAGTTCATTATATTAGTTAACCTTTTTCAATAATGTTTAAATAGTAATTGCACCATAAAGAATCTTCATAACAATACATTTTTTAATTAATTCTTTAATAATAAGAATGTTAAATTTTTAAAAAGTTTGCATAAACAAATAACTTTATATAAGTTTGCTAAATCGAGTAAGCATTTTTTATCTTTAGCTTATCATAACAATCTCAATAGAAAAATATAAAATGAAAAAGGCAAGCAAAATAAGTATAAAGGAAAAGATATCATACGGCTTTGGCGATTTTGCTTCCTCTACTTTTTGGACTTTGTTTTCCATGTTTCTTTTATATTTCTATACAGATGTATATGGAATAACAGCAGCAGCAGCAGGCACAATGTTTCTTGTAGCTAGATTATGGGATACGACAAATGATCCCATAATGGGAATGATTTGTGATCGCACAAAAACACGTTGGGGAAAATTCAGACCCTACCTGTTATTTGGTGCGCTTCCTTTTACTATTATTGGTATTCTGACTTTTACAACACCAGATTTAGGTCCAACAGGAAAATTGATTTATGCATATATTACCTATACACTGATGATGATGGTCTATACAGCGGTTAATGTACCTTATGCTTCCTTGCTTGGTGTAATCACTAAGGATACAGATGAAAGAACTTCGTTAGCCTCCTTTCGATTTATTGGGGGATTTTGTGCAGGTTTAATGGTTACTGCTACTGCTAATTATTTAGTGGAATATTTCAAAACGACAGGAGATTTAGCCTCAGCATATCAAAAAACTGTTGCAATTTACGCAATAATAGCAGGCGTATTTTTTGTGCTTACTTTTATAGGAACTAAAGAAAGGCTCGATCCTGAAGAAGTGGAATCTTCTACTTTAAAGGAAGACCTTAGTGATTTGTTAAAAAATAAACCTTGGTTTATAATGCTTGGGGCTGCTATCGCTGTACTTATTTTTAATTCATTAAGAGGTGGTGCAATACTTTATTATTTTAAGTATTTTATTGGTGACCAAACGATAGCTTTTTTTGGTGAAGTATCTCAAGGAGCACTATCAGCAGCCTTTATGAGCAGTGGTTATGCTACCAGTTTGCTGGGTGTAATCATGGCAATTCCAGTAGCTACTAGAATTGGCAAAAAGAATACATTTATGCTTTCAGGATTAGTATGTACAATACTTTCCATCCTGTTTTTCTTTATTCCTCCAGAGCAGATAGAATTGATATTCATTATCAATATTTTGATAGGTATTTTTTCAGCTATGGCTTTCCCACTAATTTGGGCGATGTATGGAGATGTTTCCGACTATTCTGAATTGAAAACAGGTCGGCGGGCTACTGGTCTCATTTTTTCGTCTTCATCAATGTCTCAAAAACTTGGTTGGACAATCGGTGGAGCTATAAGTGGCTGGATACTTGCTGCTTTTGGTTTTATAGCAAATGAAGTGCAAAGCGATGAATCGGTTCTGGGTATTCGATTGATGATTAGCATTTTTGCAGCTGTAGGAGCGCTAATTTCTATAGCCATTATGTATTTCTATCCATTAACAGAAAAATTTATTAAAGAGAAAGTAGAAGGACCACTAGAAGAGGCAAGGGCTAAATACAATGAAGCAAATATATAAAAGGCCAAAGAAGAGAATGAAATCACGTCTTAATGGATAAGGATAAAAAAAAATAACAAGCAATAATATTGCAAAGGAATTGTGAATATCAAGACTTGTTGTATCTTTCATGTTAAACGGTAAGAATAAGGAAATGAGAATTAGTGACAAAATTCCTCAAAAAACAACAACGGCTTTTAATTTATTAGTAGTCTACCTTTTTAATAATTAAACAGCAACTTCATTACATTGAAGCATTGAAAAAATGAATTTTTCTGTTAAATGTTTAGCTGATAGAAAATTTAATTGCGATTTTTTTGTTCAATTAAAAATAATTATATAAGTTTGCTAACTCGGTTTAGTTTAGTAGTATTTAATCATAACGCTAACACGTGTTAGCATATAAATTAATCTATAAGAATGAATTATCAGAAAAAGTTTAGTGTCATGTTAGTTATCCTATGTTTTGTAACTACACATTTTAGTTTTTCACAACAAGAATCAGGAACAATTAGTGGTAAAATTACAGATGCTTCAAATGGAGTTGAGCTAGCTTTTGCCAATGTAATTGTAAAAGGACAAACTATAGGTGCTATTACAGAGGTTGATGGTACATATAAACTTGAAGTAGCCCCAGGAACTTATACTTTATTGTTTTCTTATATCGGTTATCAGGAAACTGAAAAACAGGTAACTGTAAAAGCTAATGAAACATCTATGGTTAATGTAGAGCTAAACCCTGGAAATCAACTAGACGAAATAGTGGTTTCTGTTCAGGTTAGGGGGCAATTGGCTGCCATTAGAGAGCAAGTGAATTCTAATAAAATTGCTAATATAATCGCTCAAGAAAAAATGCTAGAGTTACCAGATGCCAATGCTGCCGAGGCTATTGGGCGTTTACCGGGAATCGCCTTGGAACGTAATTCTGGAGAAGCAAATAAAGTCGTTATTAGAGGGTTAGACCCTGCGCAGAGTAATGTAACTATTGCTGGTGTGAAAATGGCATCGACGAGTGTTGAAGATAGAAGTGCAGATTTAAGCATGGTACAGAGTGAAATGCTGGCTGGAGTGGAAGTTTCTAAAACCTTGCGTGCCGATATGGATGCTGGTGCTACGGGCGGTACAGTAGACGTGAGATTAGCCACAGCAAAAGAAAAACCTAGTTTTAATGCTATGTCAGAAAGTGGATATAGTAATTTATTCAATAATGTTGGCGATTCTAAAACGTCTGTTGGTGGTTCTACGCGTTTGTTAAAAAATAAATTTGGAGCCATGATGCAAGGAACTTATGAGCAAAAGCAATTGTCTTCCCAACGTTTTAGTGCTCAATATTCAGAGCGAATTGTGCAGCAAGTTCTGGATTCTGATGGTAATATAACAGGAGAGAAAAATTTTGTAGCAAGAACTGAAGGTTCAAGTTTACAACAAGTAGAAACTATCCGTGAACGCATGGGGGTGAGTTTGGTGTTGGATTTTAAGAGTAACTTTTATGAGGTGTCTTTTTTGAATCTTGTTAACCAAACAACAGATGATGTTATTGATAGAAACGAGTTTTATTACTTTTTAAGTAATACAAACCCGTTTAACTTCACAGTTTCAGCAGGAGAGTCTAAAAACATTAATAGTACGCATTTATTAGAAAATAAATTAAAATTTTTAGGCACAACATTAAACTTAAGTCTATCACATACCAAAGTGAAAACAACGGGCTTTGGTCAAGTATTTCCTTTTCGAGAGTTTAGCACCACAGCGCCTTTTATTGATCAAGATTATTTAATATTTAGGCAGCCCATAGAAGTGCTAAACTTGTATGGAGGAACAAATGTCTTCGATAACAAACTTATATCTGATGATAGGAACACTTCTACATTAACAGATAAAAACTACGATATAAATCTAGATTGGGACATTCCTTTTAAACTTGAAAACATAAATGTAACAGGGGTCTTCTCTGTAGGAGGGAAATACCATTTGTTAAAAAGAGATAGTAATACGGACCAGATCTTTGCAGATTATCAGGCTGGTAGAGGTTTAGCAACAAGAACTAGATATCTAGAAGTGTTTCCTAATGTAAATTGGCCTGCTGGGGATGCGCAAGGTATTCTTGCCACAAATTATGTAGATCCTAATTATGATCCACCAACAATTAATGGCCAATACAGTTTAAATTGGTCACCAGACATAGACCTTATGAAAGGCATGCAGGATCAGCTTTATGCGACTCACCCAGATTTATTTCATACAAGAGGCAATCAAAGTTATACTAATGACTATAGCAATAGAGAAGAGCAGGTAGCGGCGTATGTAATGGCAGAATTAAATATTGGAAAGCTTCAGTTGGTTCCTGGTATTCGTATGGAAAAAGTAAATACAGAGTATAATGCTTTTGAAATATTATTAAATCCTGTGAACACAAGTGGAATTACCGGAATTCCAGATTCTGTTTCTGTAAAACGGGACAACAAGCTGTTTTTTCCATCTATCAATGCAAAATATCAATTGGCAGAGTCCTTTGCTTTAAGAGGTGCAGCTTACAAGAGTGTTATTCGTCCTGGTTTTATTCAGTTATCACCTAAAACGGTAATAAATCCAAATAGTGATGTGTTTTTTTCGGGAAACCCATTCCTTGAGCCAGCTACTGCCTGGAATTACGATATTTTATTAGAGGTTTACAATAGCAAATTTGGCTTATTAACAATCAATCCTTTTTATAAGAAAATAGATAATGCTATTGTGGGTCTTGGTCGTTATTTTCCACTTCGAAATGATAGAATTGTTTCAGCACCTGACGGATTTGTAGAATCGTTACCAGGAACTGATTTTTATCCTGTAAATGATTTGCAGGGTGTCAGTCGAACAGATATTCCAATTAACAATCCTGAAAAGGAAGAATATTATGGCATAGAGTTTTCTTATCAAACCAACTTTAGAAGGCTAAAAAGCAAAGTATTAAAAGGAATTGTTTTAGATGTAAATGTAACTTTAAGTCGTTCTAAAAGGATAACTCCATCATTTCAAGATGTTGTTATTGGTGTTGATAATACGGGTTTTTTTCCTAGAGATATTATTGGATATGAGTATCAAACAAGGGAAGGAGGAGCTACGCAGCCAGGGTTTGTGACGAATGTGATACTGGGATGGGATTACAAAGGGTTTAGCGCTAGGGCGTCTTACCGTTTTCAAGATAAAATATTCAGTGGTTTAGATGCAGCATTGTCTTTTGAAGACAACTATACCGATATATTTCAGACTTTGGATGTAAGCATCAAGCAAAGAATTACCAAAGGTTTAGATATATACCTGAATGCCACAAATTTAACGGGCCATATTGATAAGAGATACAGAATATACCCAACAGGTGAGCGTTTTCCAATAAACGAACAAAATTATGGAAGTAGAGGGCAGCTAGGGGTAAGATATCGATTCTAATTTAATAGTTTTAAAATAGTAGTAAAAGAAGGGCTACTATATAATAATTCCTTCTGTTTTATTAATCTAAAATTTAATCTCATGAAAATGAAAACTTTACTTAAACAAGTCGCTTTTATTGTGGCGATGATTGCAACTATCACTTATACTCAAGTGGTAGCAGGGCAAGACACTATTCAAATACCTAGTGGGGTACCAAATGCGGGTCTTTTAGAAGCCACCATTAATGGCGATAAAGATGCAGGTGGTAACCGGCTTCACCCTAACAGAGTTTACAAATTGGCAGCAGGCTTTCACTTTGTTTTGGCAGCGATAAACGTGAACAACGACACGGGAACCATTAGAATAGTTGGTGAAAAAGGTGGTAAAAAACCTGTTATTATTCCTATAACAACCGGTGGAGTTCCACCTGCTGGAAATGTTATTAATAGTAGTTTAGAACTGAAAAACCTTCATATACAAGGAAGAGATGATAATGGAGGAAGATGGGGGAACGGTAATGGCGGTTATATATTTCGACTTGCTGGTACAAACAGAAGTTTATTTGTAGAAGATTGTTTGATTGAATTTCCAGAAAGAGCGTTTAGGTTAAACCAAATAACTGAAGGACTTACCATTGAGATGAGGAATAATTATTTTAGAGATTTCTTTGTAATGGCCCAACAATGGGCTGGAAATGTATTTGATTCAAAAGGCGTTCCTCTTGAAAGCTTTATATTTGAAAATAATACGGTTAGCAATGCGGGAGTTCCTATGCTTATGCAAAATCAGATGGTGAAATATGCTCTTATCAACCACAACACATTTATTAATACAAGCACCTTTGTTAATTTAAATCCTAATTATTATGAGGCGTATATTACCAATAACTTATTCTATAATACCAATACAATGGGTAAAGACTCTGCCAATGATTTGGCTAGTCCAGATGAGCAAGCTTCAGCAATCATACCACTTGACACGCTCGATATTAACATAGGAGCAGCGGGAATTCCTTTATATGCCATGGATGCTGGCAAAACCACTGTAATAGCGCCTTATAACGATGTAAGCAATTATAAAATTTATGTAGCCGACAATATTTATTTCAACCAAGCAACATTGGATCTGTACAATAATGGAGCTTATAGTGCTGCATTTCCTAATGATGCTCCTGAATCTTATCTAAGTTGGTTTGCTCCTGGACCTCATAGGGTTGATGTGCCAGCTTTATTTACTGGAGCTAGAGAAGATGCATTATTTGATGGAAATGCCAACATTATTAGGGAGAATAATATTTTCGGTGTAGACCCTGGTTTAGGAACAGAAGCCATTTCTGTAGCAGAAGCTGCACAACTTGCCATTTGGCAACGTTTAAGATATGAAGTTCCTGGGGAAACAGGAACACCAGATATGTCGAGCTATTTATTTGGCGATTTTGACCCAAGTACAATTCCTGGCATAGAAACAGAAGACGGTGATGGAATCACAAAGATTTCAGATATGATTGAAGATTTTTCAATTGGTTCTTTTACATCAAACATTGATGGTCATACAATTGGTGCTTTACACTGGACATCAGAGATAGATAGTTACGATCCTGTAGATGGTCTAGCTGATATAATTGCAGCATATAATAGTACTCTATCTGTAGATGAAATAGCAAACAATATTTTCGAACTTAAAAGTTACCCTAACCCTAGTAATAATGAGGCAGTTATCCAATTCAATATGCCAACTGGGTCAAACTTAAAAATGTCTGTTTACAACATCTTGGGTGCACACATTGCAACACTTGTAGATAATGAATCGTACGCAGCTGGAGTACACAGTATTAAATGGAATACTTCTGATGTAAATTCAGGACTATATTTCTGTAAGTTAGAAACAGGAAATGCAAGCCAAACCTTAAAAATGATAGTAGCACATTAATATAGTAAAAAGGTTATCGGAATTTATTTTTCGGTAACCTTTTTTTATTTCAAAATATTAATAAGGGCAATAAAATTAAGTTTACTATTGAGATGGTAATGATGCTTTTATGGTATTCATTGTCATGTGAATTCGTAGGATAGTATTAGCGATTCCATTGGTTATAAGATTTATAATAGTAGTTGAGCGAGTTAAATGATATAATGCCTGAAGCCTTGAAGTTTTAGTTATTCATTTTTTATACCTGCTTTTTGATAAGCCTTTATCCAAATACAAATTAATATAAGAATTGTAAATTAAATTAAATGTCATTAAGCGATTATTATCTGGGTATAGATATAGGAGGAACAAAATGTGCACTTATTGCTGGAACAGAGCAAATGGAAATCCTGCATCGTGTGCAGTTTGCTACTCACACAGTAAATGGACCCGATTACGCTATTACAAAAATACTAGAAAGTATTACCGAACTTCAAAAAAAATTTAAAGAACGACATCTAAAAGCAATAGGCATTAGTTGTGGAGGACCATTAAATAGTAAAACAGGTATCATTCATTCGCCTCCTAACTTACCAGGATGGGATAATATTTCAATTGTCGATATTATAAAAGAAAAAACAAACACGCCAACCTTTTTACAAAATGATGCCAATGCCTGCGCGTTAGCCGAATGGAAATTTGGAGCAGGTAAAGGTTCTAATAATATGGTGTTTTTAACCTTTGGTACAGGATTAGGGGCAGGACTCATATTAGATGGAAAACTTTACACAGGAACAAATGATAACGCCGGAGAAGTTGGGCATATTCGACTTAATAATGACGGACCAATAGGGCATAATAAAGCTGGATCGTTCGAAGGATTTTGTAGCGGTTCTGGCATTACTAAATTAGCACAATTAAAGGCTGAAGAAGAATTAAATAAAGGCGGTAAATTATCATATTGCGAATCGTATGATGAATTACAAGGTATTACAACGTTACAGTTGGCTAATCTTGCCAATGCTGGAGATAAAGATGCTTTGGAGTTATTTAATATTTCAGCAAAAAAATTAGGTATTGGACTTTCTATTATAATCGATATGTTAAACCCTGAACGAATTGTAATTGGAAGTGTATATGCACGAAATCCACAGTTATTTAATGGATTGACAAGTGAAATAATTGAAAAGGAAGCTTTGGCGGGCTCTTGGAATGTATGTAAAATAGTCCCAGCAGAATTGGGCGATAAAGTAGGTGATTTTGCAAGCTTAAGTGTTGCAATTGATGGTTACTCACGATTAACATAATGAAAAATGAGTGTAGAAAAAATGATTGAAGATTTAGTGGTTCGCAACCCTGAGTTGGGTGCCGCAAAAAATGATATTTCAAGGGCTTTTGAATTGCTGAAAAATTCTTATGAAAATAAAGGTAAATTACTAATTTGCGGAAACGGTGGCAGTGCAGCTGATGCAGATCACATTGTTGGCGAATTAATGAAAAGATTTTCCATCCCAAGAGCTATACCAGAAGAATTAAAAACAAAACTTGAAAACAACTTTGGAGAACAGGGTAAATATATGGCAAGCAAACTTGAAGGATCTTTGCCTGCCATTTCATTAAATGGGCATAATGCACTGAGTTCCGCTTTTGCCAACGATGTAGATGCTGAACTAATATATGCACAACAGGTAGTTGGTTATGGAAATAAAGAAGACGTATTAATGGGTATATCAACTTCGGGTAATGCAAAAAACGTTGTTGCATCAATGATTGTTGCAAAAGCTAAAGGCATGAAAGTTTTAGGGCTTGTAGGTAGAGACGGAGGCGAGTTTAACAAATATTGCGATGTATTAATTAATGTTGGAGGCGATTGCACACCTCAAATACAAGAACTGCATTTGCCTGTATATCACGTGCTTTGTCAAACGCTGGAATATCACTTTTTTAGCGAAACAAAATAGAGCATCAATAGTATTTGGTGGCCAAAAATCTGTTACTTAGACTAGCTTAATTAAAAACATGAAAACTAGATTAACATTATTATTACTGGTTTTTTGCATGGAACTTTTTGCATCATGCACAAAAAAATCTGACATTACTTTAGCACCCTTATTTCAGAATAATATGGTGCTTCAGCAGCAAAGTAATGTTCCAATATGGGGATGGGCAGAGCCTAATTCAGAAATAAATATTTATACGTCTTGGAATGATAAGTCAATAACTGCAAAATCAGACTCATCAGGTAAGTTTACTACTAACCTAGAAACTACAGTAGCTGGTGGGCCATTTCAAATCGAAGTTTCATCAGCTAATACAATAGTGATTAAAAATGTGATGCTAGGAGAGGTCTGGCTATGTTCAGGTCAGTCAAATATGGCTATGCCACTTATAGGGTTTATGCCTAAGGATTCCATATTAAACTCCTCAACTGAAATTAAAAATGCTAATTTTCCCAACATCAGACTTTTTAATGTTACTAAAGACTACGCTTCTTCACCAACAAGCAATTGTGAAGGGCAGTGGAAAGTTTGTAATTCAGAGAATGCAGCTCAATTTTCGGCAGTTGCATATTTCTTTGCACAAAATCTGAATAAATCTATTGATGTTCCAATAGGGTTAATACAGTCCACTTGGGGAGGTACTCCTGTAGAGAGTTGGATGCCTGTAGAATACGCTTCTAAGATTGAACGTTTTAAGAATATTCAGAAAACTCTAGAAAACGAAAAACAAAACAAAATCCAATATATGCAGTGGCTTGCTAGTATGAAAATGCTGGACTTTACAAATTACTCCTATGAGAATATGAGTGCTAAACTAGATTCGGTATTGCCATCGTATTATGAAGAAAATTTCGACCACTCAAATTGGGAGCAACATAAACTACCAAAGAATTTTGAAGAACAGTTTGGAGAAATTGATGCCTTGGTCTGGTACAGGAAAGAGTTTACCATAAAGAAGAATAAAACCGATAAAGCATACAAGCTTTTACTCGGTGCTATTGATGATTCTGATGAAACCTATATTAATGGTGTCATGGTAGGAAAATCCAACGGCTGGTTGTTAAATCGTGAATATACTATCCCTAAAGGAATACTTAAAGAAGGGAAAAATACAATTGCAGTCAGGGTTTTGGATCTCTCTGGCGGTGGTGGTGTTTATAAAGGTGATTTATGCATCAAGGATGAAAACAATGTGGTTGTTTCGTTGAAAGGAGACTGGAAATACAAAATGTTAGGATGTTTTGAAAATCCATCAGCATTTAGATTATTTGATGATACTTTTAATTTAGAAAATAGGCCAAAATTGACCTTAAGTCCAAAAACCCCTACGACACTTTATAATGCAATGATTGCTCCATTGGTTCCTTTTAAAATAAAGGGTGCTATTTGGTATCAAGGTGAAAATAATGTATCGCATGCAGAAGAGTATGCCACATCTTTTCCATTAATGATAAAAGCTTGGCGCGATAAATGGAATCAAGGAGATTCCCCATTTTATTATGTGCAAATAGCGCCTCATGACTATGGGTCGAATAAAGCGCCACTATTACGTGAAGCACAACGATTAGCAATGAAATTACCCAATACGGGTATGGTAGTAACTTCTGATATTGGAAGTTTGGAAACCATCCATCCAGCCAATAAGCAAGATGTAGGTAAGCGATTAGCATTATGGGCATTGAATAAGACTTATGGAAAAAAAGATGTTATCTATTCTGGTCCTCTATACATGAGCATTATAACTGAAGGAAATAATATAAGAGTTAATTTTGATAATGTAGGCAGTGGCTTATTTTGTCCAGATACGGCTTTGACATTCTTTGAAATAGCAGGAGAAGATGGTAAATATTATCCAGCGGAAGCTAAAATAGATGGAGAACAAGTTGTGGTAAGAAGTCCAAAGGTAAAGCAACCAGTACATGTGCGTTTTGGGTGGACAGATACAGCAATCCCTAATTTGTTTAATAAAGAAGGGCTTCCTGCGGCTTCGTTCTCTTCAGAAATGATGGGAATAGAAGGAAATCAAGAGTCTAAAAGGCAAACCCGCAACAATGAATAGTCTAATTGATAACGAAGGAAAATTTATTATTTAGGAATTAATATGAAGTTTAGAAATATAATTAGTCTAAAATGGGTATCATTTTTAATGATTGTGACCTCTTTTTTTTCGTTTACATGTGTGAGCCAAAGTTCTTCTGATTTGCCTAATATTATTTTCATTATAACCGATGATCAGCAAATTGGATTAACTAGTATTGAAGGAAATCTAGTTTCAAAAACTCCAAATATTGACAGAATTGCAAAAGAGGGGGCGACATTTGAAAAATTCTTTGTAGCTACACCTCTATGTTCACCAAGTAGAGCCAGTTTTCTTACTGGGCAGTATGCGCAAAAACATGCCGTTATAAACAACGATCGTATAGGATTAGATGTTATCAGCCATACGCTAATGACATGGCCACAACAATTACGCGAGAATGGCTATAAAACAGCATTTATTGGCAAATGGCACATGGGGCTTGATGATTCTCGTCGTCCGGGATTTGACCGTTGGTTAAGTTTCAAAGGACAGGGGATTTTTGTTAATGGCGTGGTTAATGATGAAGGTACTATTAAACAAATTGACGGTAATATGACCGATTATTTGAATGAACAAGCTGTGAATTTTCTAAAAAATAATAGCAAAAATAAACCCTTTGCAATGATTCTATCACACAAAGCGGTTCACAACCCCTTAATACCAGCAGATAGACATAGTGCATATTATGCTGATTATGAGTATGAGGCACCGCGTGTTAGTAAGGGCAATATTGAAAGTAAGCCTGTATTACAAAGGAATGTGCCATGGAGACCGCCTTATGAATATGAGAATATTGTTCCTGAGCCGGAAGAGCCAAGACGCGGTAGGGGTAACGATAGAACGAGCATAGTTGCCGACCAAATGCGTTGCTTGCTGAGCGTTGATGAAGGTGTTGGCGAAATATTAAAAGTACTTGAAGAAAATGGACAGTTAGACAATACAATTATTGTTTATACCAGCGATAATGGAATGCTTATGGGGGAACATAATAGATTCCATACTAAGCGTTGGGCTTACGACGATGTTTTGCGTGTACCATTTTTTATCCGATATCCAAAAATGATTGAACCAGGGAGTAAAATAGACAAAATGGTATTAAATATTGATTGGGCACCAACTGTATATGATGTTGTAGGCATTGAACCAATGATTCCTGTACATGGGAAATCATTTTTGCCACTGTTCAAATCTGAAGAGGCAGAATGGAGAACATCTTTTTACGCTGAATATTTTCATGAAAAAGTAGCACGAAATACACCTTCATGGCAAGCTGTGAGAACAAAGGATTGGAAATATGTCAAGTATGTTGGTTTGGATACCGAAGAAATGAATGAATTGTATGACCTAAAAAATGATCCGGGTGAAGAGTTTAACTTATATAAAAATCCAGCCTATAAGCAACAACTTGATAGTATGAAAATTGAGTTTCAAAACAAACTTACAGAAATTAATAATGACTAAAACAATATGAAAATAAATCTAAAGAGAACTAAAATATTTCTACTTTTTATAGTTTTTACAACGCTCTCCTTTGCACAAGAGAAGCCCAATGTATTACTCATTATTGCAGATGATATGCGCACAGAACTCAATTGTTATGGTGCTGATTATATTCATTCTCCAAATATTGACAATCTAGCAAAAAATGGCGTCATATTTGACCACGCATATGTACAACAGGCTGTTTGCGCCGCATCAAGAGCCAGTTTACTTAGCGGAACACGTCCTAATACCACAGGAGTTGATTATCCATATAGTAAATATTTTGTCAATGATTTTTGGCCTAAGCATCCCATGATAGCTGAATATTTTGAGCAAAATGGATACTATGCCCACACCTTTGGGAAAATTCATCACGGTCCTTCTGACAATTTAAAAACGACACATTACATGCCTAAAACGGGCTTGAACACAGGGAGTGACTATGCACTACCTGAGAATATAAAGAAAGGAGGCGAAAGTGGTCGCGGTCAAGCGACACCTCCTTACGAATGTGCTGATGTTCCCGATGAAGCATACGTGGACGGATTGATTGCACAAGAAGCGGTAAAGGTACTATCACAACAAAAGGAAAAGAAAGAACCTTTCTTCTTAGCTGTTGGATTCAAAAAACCACATCTCCCATTTGTTGCACCAAAAAAATACTGGGATTTGTACGATGAAAGTAAAATACCATTAGCACCCAACCGGAATCATCCAGAGAACGCACCACTATATGCGACCTCACATAATGCTATTGCAAATTATGCAGGATTAAATTACTACAATTCTCCAAATAATGTATTGCCAGAAGATTATCAGCGCAAATTAATTCATGCTTATGCCGCCTGTATTTCTTTTATTGATGCTCAGGTAGGTAAGTTGATTGAAAGCCTTAAAGAGACAGGCAAATATGATAATACTATTATCGTATTTATTTCCGATCATGGTTTTCACTTAGGTCACCAACAGATGTGGGGAAAATCGACTAATTTTGATAATGCAACACGCGCTCCTCTCATTGTTTCAGCTCCGAATCATAAGAAAGAGAAACGCTCAACTCAATTTGTAGAGTATGTCGATCTATATGCCACGCTTTGCGACCTTGCAGATATAGAAATCCCGGAATACACAGAAGGCACCAGTTTTAAACCTTTGTTGGAGAATCCGGATAGAGAATGGAAAACTGCTGCGTTTAGCCAGTTTCCAAAGGGAAGAGAAATGGAAGGCTATAGTATGCGAACTGCTGATTATCGTTATACAGAGTGGAGACTTTCAGAAGGGAAGATCGATTCTATTGAACTATACGATCACAGGGAAAATTCCATTGAGAGTATAAATATTGCTTACAAAAAAGAGAATGAATCCCTTATTAAGGCATTATCCCAAAGATTAAATGCGGGCTGGAAAGCGGCATTACCTGAAGGTGTAGAAAATAACTCAAATAACCCTATTGCACCACCACATATCAATTGGTCAAATAAAAAAATCACAGTTAATAGTAAAAAAACAATAACATTCAAAAGTGGTAAGGAAACAAAGTTATGGAAATCTACTGAAGGCTATCAACTATCTGTGAAAAACCAACTATTGCATATTGATGTGGCGCATGACGCCAATTACTGGAAAAAGATGAAGGTCAGTGATTTAAATGTAAAAGCAACCAATAATTCTGTCTTAAAACTAGCATACAAGACGATAGACGATCAGCCATTAACATTAGCATATCACATTAGTAGTGGGGATAATTGGGGTGAATTGTCGAGCATCTCACTTCCATCTACAAATGGAGAAATTCAAGATATAACAATACAACTCGCGTCTGATATATCGAAGTGGGAAGATATATATGAAAAGATGGAAGCAATAGAAGAAATCATTTTTTGTATCAATCCAAAAGAGAAATTTAAAGGGACTCTGGTTTTGGAATCATTAACCCTTGAGTAAATAAGTTAGGTGGTAAAAATTAAAACTATATCATAATGAAACGATTACTTTACTATTTGATTATTGGAATGCTTAGTGTCTTTTCTGCTCAAGCGCAGACGCTAAAAGAGGTTAATAGTAAGCCTTCTACCCAAAAAATAATATCATTAAATTCAGGTAAAAAATCAAATGGTAAGACCGATAAGCCCAATGTCATTTTAATAGTAACAGATGACCAAGGATGGGGTGATGTGAGTTTCAATGGAAACAGTATTATTCGTACGCCCAATATAGATTTTTTAGCAGAAAATGGTGCCTCCTTGAGCCATTTTTATGTCAACCCTAGTTGTGCACCTACACGAAGTGCACTGCTTACGGGTAAATATTCTCATAAAGTAGGCGCACATGGTGTTTCTAAAGGATTTGAAAATTTACCCACCGAGGAAATTACAATAGCTGAAATTTTAAAGGAAAATGGCTACACAACTAGTTGCTTTGGAAAGTGGCATAGTGGCCGACATTTCGACCAACACCCCTTACGCCAGGGTTTCGATGAGTTTGTTGGATTTAGAAGTGGAAACCTTATAAACTATTTTGACGAAACTCTTGAACATAACAATAACCGTAATTATCCAACCAAAGGTTATATTACAGATGTACTAACTGACGAGGCAATTAGTTTTATGAAAAGAAATATAGACAAACCTTTTTTTTGCTATATCCCTTATAATGCTCCGCATTCACCCTTCCAAGTACCTGATAGATACTTTGACCACTACACAGAGAAAGGATGCAATCCTGCTTTAGCAAGTATCTATGGTATGGTTGAAAACCTTGACGAAAATCTTGGCAGAATATTGGGCTTTTTGGAACAAAATAACTTGACAGATAACACATTGATAGTTTTTCTTTCGGATAATGGTCCGGGAATGTTGGATCGCTACAATGGTGGTATGCGTGGTCGCAAAGGCTCAGTTGACGAAGGGGGGCTCAGGGTACCTGCATATTTTTATTGGAAAGGAAAAATTTTGCCGGGCACGAAATTAAATATGCTGACCGCCCATATCGATCTTTTGCCAACCTTGGCATCCATTACAAAAAGTGAGATTCCCAATAGTGACGATCTGGATGGAATTGACATAATGCCTTT
Organism: Mariniflexile sp.; assembly: GCF_052728615.1. NCBI lineage: Bacteria > Pseudomonadati > Bacteroidota > Flavobacteriia > Flavobacteriales > Flavobacteriaceae > Mariniflexile > Mariniflexile sp. The sequence continues at coordinate 174,795 of NZ_JBFVFE010000001.1, forward strand.
TATTACTAAACAAAGAGAATCAATAACGAGGGAGATTTTCACACCAAAACAAATCAATGTGGACACTCCAATTGAAAAGATGGAATATTCGTTCAGGACAGATAGATATAGATTAGTTAAACGAAGAAATCAGATTGAGTTGTATGATATGATAAATGATGGAGCTCAATCAACTGATATTGCATTAGAATATCTCGAAATAACAAATGAATTGAAAGTCAAAGCAGAAAGCTGTTTGGCCAAGATTAATGAAAAATATGCTCAAAAACCATTGTGTATTATTGGAGATATGGAAGCCAAAATACACGAGTTATATGCCGATGAGGCTCATTTTTCTGAAGGTATAAAATTTGCAGGTTTAGACGGTTTTAATCCAGATTGGTTAACCAACATTACCAGTAAAGAAGATTCAATTTGGTGGGATTTAGATGTTAAGAACACCAAAACATACACTGTATTGCTAAAATATGCATGTACTGAGGACAATATAGGATGCAGAATTAACGTGATGTCTGAAAATGATAAGCTGTCATATACACTGAATCAACCTTATGATGAAGGATATCTTAGTGTTCCTAACAGAGGCAAATCTGAAGCAAACACATTCAGTTATAAAAAATTTAAAACGGTAGCTATTGGGAAGCTGAAAGTTTCAGAGGGAACCAATAAGATAACTGTTAATGTGTCGGATATTAAAAATGGGAAATCTATTGATTTGAAAACTTTAATTCTAACAGAATAGGCTATATCGATAGACAAAACAAATTAGGTAACAAACAGAAATTATGAATAACACTTTTAACAAAATTATAATCTTATTACTGCTAATGAATACTGTAAATAGCTATACACAAAATCAAGGCGCTTTATTAAAAGAAGTAAATAATAAACCTTCCACAAAAGCCATAATATCATTAAATTCTACAAAGTCGTCAGAATGGACACTTTATTATGGTCTGCAGGATAAAAATGCGCCCCAATCGCCTTCTGAATTAGGAAATTCAGGTTTTAAAAAAATTGTAGGAACGGTTCCAGGTAATGTTGAAATAGACCTAGAAAGAGAGGGAATTATCAAGGATCCTATGATTGGTGATAATGTTTATGATTTAAGAAAATTTGAAGCCTATGCTTGGTGGTATGTCCGTGAATTTGATACACCAAAAATTAAATCGGGCGAACGCGTAGAATTAGCTTTTGATGGGATTGATTGTATCGCGGATATTTGGCTTAATGGTCAAAAAATTGCTTCCGTAGAAAACATGTTTGTCGAGCACCATTATGACATTACAGATATATTACAAAAACGTAACAAACTGTATGTTCATATAAAATCTACAGAACTAGAGGCTCGTAATCAATTGCGAAATAATTTCGGGGTTAGGTATGATCAGTTAGGTGAAGCTTCAGCCATCCGTAAAGCACCTCACATGTTTGGTTGGGATATCATGCCTCGTTTGATGAGTGCAGGAATCTGGAAAGATGTGAAACTGGAAATAATTCCTAAAACTTATTTTAGTTCGGTTTACTGGGTAACAAAATCTGTTTATCCTGATGCTAAAAAAGCTAACCTCTATATAGATTGGCAGTTTAATACCGATAGACTCAATATTGACGATCTAACCATTTCGTTTGAGCTAAAACGAAACGGAAGAATAGCATATAGTGCGGAGGTTCCAGTAATTACTACAATTGGGCGTGAGCGTATTTGGGGAATGGAAAATGTAGATCTTTGGTGGCCCAGGGGCTTTGGCGAACAAGCGCTGTACAATGCAAGCATAAAGGTTAGAGATGCCAATGGTAATACCCTATGTGAGAATAAACAAAAAATAGGAATACGAACAGCGGAGTTAATCTTAACTCCAATAAATACTGAAGAAGAACCTGGTGATTTCCATTTTGAAGTAAATGGCGAATACATCTTTATAAAAGGAACCAATTGGGTGCCACTCGATGCCTTGCACAGCCGCGATATTCAACATGTTGATGAAGCTGTTGGCATGCTCACCGATTTGAATTGTAACATGATTCGTATGTGGGGCGGTAACGTGTATGAAAGTGATCGTTTTTATGACCTTTGTGACGAAAATGGCATTATGGTTTGGCATGATTTTACTTTTGGTTGTACTACCTACCCTCAAGATGAGGAGTTCAAGCAAAAAGTAAAAAATGAAGCCGATAAAGTATTAAGAAGATTAAGAAACCATGCTTCAATTGTTTTATGGGCAGGTAATAATGAAAATGATTTGTCGCTCCAATGGGGTGATGATCAGCCGCACATTGATCCAAATACCGATGTAATAAGCCGTCAGGTGTTGCCACTTGCGGTTCGCGAATGGGATCCAAAAACACCATACCTGCCAAGCTCTCCTTTTATTAGTGAAGAAGTATTTAAAATCAATAATCGAATTAGTCCGGAATTATCTCCTGAAATGCATCTTTGGGGGCCACGGGGTTTTTATAAAGCACCATTCTATACAGAAAATAATGCACGATTTGTTAGTGAAATAGGGTATCATGGTGCGCCAAATGTAGAAAGCCTCAAAAAAATGATGACTTCAGAAAATGTATATCCATGGGTAAATGGAGCAAAGGCTGAAACAGATGATGTTGTTACAGTTGATGGTGAAGTAAAAAAGGCAGAAAAATTAGTCTGGAATGACGAGTGGCAATGCAAAGCCACAAGATCTCATCCTAATTCACAGACCAATAAAGAGCGTAACTTTTTAATGGTTAATCAGATACGTGAAGTTTTTGGTGAATGTCCAATGGAATTGGAAGATTTTGTTACCGCTTCTCAAATTGTACAGGCCGAAGCTAAAAAATATTTTATTGAATTCTGGCGCATGAACAAAGGTCAGCGTAATGGTATTCTTTGGTGGAACCTGCGCGATGGCTGGCCAATTGTTTCCGATGCTATTGTAGATTATTACGGTGGCAAAAAATTGGCGTATGATTATATTAAGAATGTACAGACCGATGTTTGTGTTATGGTTAGTGATATTCGCGAAGGAAACATTGGGCATCCTGTGGTAGTAGTTAACGACACAAGAAACAAACAAAAAGTAGAAATCACCATTATAGATAAAGATTCAGGCAGAAAACTCTTGTCAAAAACTGTAGAGGTAGAGCCTAACGGAAAATTGAAAGTAGATGAATTGCCTAAAGTAAATAGTAATGAACTTTGGCTAATTGAATATAAAGTTGATGGTCAAACTTATAATAACCACTATGTAGCTTTTACAGCTCCGATGGACTATGAGAAATATAAAAACTGGTTAAAAGATTTAAAACAAAAAAAATGAAAAAAATACTATTTATGACACTTCTATGCGTGTCAACTATCTCATTCGCTCAAAAATCTAAAAAAACAGAGCGCCCTAATGTATTACTGTTGATGACAGACGAACACTCACCTCAAGTATTAGGCTCTTATGGCGATGAAATAATAACGCCTAACCTTGATGCACTTGCAGGAGAAGGTATAAAATTCACAAGTGCCTATTGTCAAAATCCTGTCTGTGTGCCTTCCAGGGTATCGTTGCTTACTGGTAGAATGGCATCACACTTAAAAGTGTTTGGCAATAGCAACATACTAGCTGCCAGCACTTACACTATGGCTGATGCCTTTTCTCAGGCAGGTTATAACACCGAGTGGGTAGGTAAAGAGCACTGGCTTACGCCTGGATATGAGCTAGGTTTTGGAAGACTAAATGAAGAAAGGAATATTGAAGCAAAAACACGTTCTAAGGAGGAGGATGTGTTTCAAAATGAGGTAGGTCGTTCGCCACAAAATGCAACAATAAGCACTTTCGACAAAAAAAACAGTGGGGATTATGTTACTGCCGAATATGCTGTAAAATTCTTAAAACAACAAAAAAAGAGCAAAAATCCATTTTTCTTAGGGGTGTCATTTGTTCGACCCCATTTCCCATATGAGGTGCAACAAGAGTTTTATGATCTGTACAAAGGGAAACTCAAAAATCCAGAAGTAACAAAGGCTATGATAGCCAATTTGTCCACAACTTCTCAAAAAGAACGTGAACAATATAAATTGGATAATATGACCGAGGAGCAAATCCAGAAAGCACGTGAAATCTATTACGGCATGGTAACCTATGTAGATGAAATGATCGGGCTCGTATTGGATGAGTTAGACAAGCAAGGGTTAAGAGAAAATACCATTATCCTTTATACTTCTGACCATGGCGATCTTATTGGAGAACATGGCTTGTGGTATAAAAATAGTTTTTACGAAGGATCTGTCGGAGTTCCCTTTATTTGGTCATACCCCAAAGCTCTACCAACCAATAAAACCATTACTACTCCTGTGATGAATATGGATATATTTCCAACACTGGCTGAGATGTGCAATATCTCTATTCCCCAAAATCTGGGTGGAAGTAGTATGGTGAGTCTAATGAAAGGAAAGGATAAAGGAAAAAATAGGGTAGCTATTTCAGAGAATTATCGAAGAGGAGCAGGTGCATTTATGGTGCGCAAAGGTAATTGGAAGTATTGCTGGTATGAGGATAGTAAAGCGCAATTGTTTAATTTGACCAAAGACCCCAAAGAACTTATTAATTTAATAGCTAACCCTGAATATGCAAATGTAGTTAAGGAGTTGAATGCTATTGCTATGGAGAATTATATTAAGAAATCTGAAACCCCTCAGAAGAAAAAAACAGATAAGAAAAAAACGAAGAAGAAAAAAACCAAGAAGGATTAATTATTTCAAAATAAAACACGAAAGTATGTTAATGTGTATTTATAATAGGCGACAAAAAGTCAATCCAAAATCACCTGATTAACTTAAACAATACGCAATTGGACATTAAAATTATGAAAGTATGAAAAAGATTGGACAATGATTTCCAAGGACTTTATCGAAAATTACGGACTGTAATGGTTCCCGAATAGAGTAAACGGGGTTGGAATTGTCTTTGTTTTACACCTTTTAATACCTTTTGAACTTTCTAAATGTGATAAAAAAAGACCTTACATGAAAATTAAAATAGTTAAACTATGAAATCTAAAATAAACAATAAACAAATGAACAATTTTAATAAGGTGAAAATTATTTTTTTAGCTTTAGTAGTAGTTGTATTCATTACATCTTGCAAATCGAAAAGCTCTACACCAAAAGAGCAGAAAAAGCAACCCTACAACGTCCTCTTTATAGCCGTTGACGACTTAAACGACTGGACAGGATTTGCTGGTGGACATCCGCAAACACAAACGCCCAATATGGACAAGCTTGCACAGCAGGGAATTGTTTTTGAAAATGCCAATTGTGCAGCTCCACTATGTAACCCTTCCCGAGCCGCATTAATGACAGGTTTTCGCCCTTCAACATCAGGGATTTACGGAAATGAAAGTGAATTACGTGATTCGCCGGTTTTAAAAGAAGCTCTGACTATTCCGCAGTGGTTCTCAAAGCATGGATTTTTCACAACAGCCCGAGGAAAGATATTTCATACGGCAAACGGCCCACAGGCTGACACGATTTCATGGGACAAATGGGTAAAAGAAATCGGGGATTATGGGAATGTAAAAAAAGTACCTGGTTTTATGATCAATGGAATCCCTAAAGGTGAGGCTGATGTTAATTTTGATTGGGGACCAACCGATGGGTTATATGAAGAGACTCGCGATTATCTAAATGCCAAATGGACTGCGGATCAACTTCAAAAAGACTACGACAAACCTTTCTTTTTGGCATGTGGCATTTATAAACCTCATTTAAGATGGTACGTTCCACAAGAGTTTTTCGACAAATTTAAGGAAGAGGAAATGATTATTCCCGAAATAAATGAAAACGACTTCGATGATATACCAAGCTCAGCTCCAAAACCACAAAAAAACTATTATGCAGCTAAAAAATATAAGAAGCAGCAGGCTGCTGTTCAAGCGTATTTGGCTTCTATTAATTATGCCGATGCATGTGTAGGAGTTGTACTTGATGCACTGGCAGAAAGTAAATACGCCGATAATACCATTGTAGTTTTATATGGTGATCATGGCTGGCATTTGGGAGAAAAGTTACGCTATAAAAAGGCTACATTATGGGAAGAAGCCGCTAATATGCCATTGATTATTAAAGTGCCTGGACTTACACAAGCAGGTTCACGTTGCGCAAGTCCTGTTAATTTATTAGATCTGTATCCTACCCTTTCTGAATTGTGCGGAATTCCAAGTAATCCTGAAAATGAAGGAAATAGTATTGTTCCTCTTTTGGAAGATGTAAATACGGATTGGGATATTCCATCATTGACTACGGTGGGTTTAAATCGCCATAGCTTACGCAGTAGAAAATGGCGTTACATACGATATGAGGATGGACAGGAACAATTGTACGACCATGATGTTGACCCTATGGAATGGACCAATCTTGCAAATGACCCAAAATACCAGACCGTAAAAGATAAATTTGCAAAATACTTACCAAAAGTAAATGTTAATCCAGTACCAAAATCATATATAAGGAAAAATGATTAGGTGCTTATAGATGAGAGGGTAATTTTCAATGTGTCTGAAATTAACAAAACAATAAATTTAAAAGCATAAATTATAACAATTTGAAATATGACCGCATGAAAACAAAATTTAAAATCAGCAAACTCCTTTTTTTAATAAGTATATGTTCTGTCTGTCTTTGTTGTAATAAAATCAAAGGTCAGGAGAAACCTAATATCATTATTATGATGGCAGATGATTTAGGCTATGGAGACGTAGGCTATATGGGACATCAATTTATTGAAACCCCTAACATTGATGAATTAGCCAATAAAGGTGTACAATTCACACAGTTTTATGCAGGACATCCCACATGTTCACCAAGCAGAGCAGGAATGATGGCAGGTCGCACACCCTTTCGTAATGGTGTTTATACTTATATTCCCGGTAATTCATGTGTTCATCTGAGGGATGAGCAGGTAACACTTGCCGAGATTTGCAAAAAACAGGGGTATGATACCGGTTTTTTTGGTAAATGGGGACTAATAGGTGATATGGAGGATAAGTCGCAGCCTTCTCCTAACGATCAAGGCTTTGATTATTGGTTAGCTACACATAATAATGCAGCACCTTCCCATAAAAACCCGACAAATTTTTATAGAAATGGTAAAGCAGAAGGAGAGATAAAAGGTTACAGCTCGCAGATTGTAGTGGATAATGCCATGGAATGGTTAAATAGTAGAAAGGATAAATCAAAACCTTTTTTATTAGTATTATGGTTTCATGAACCACATCGTAAGCTGGCTCAACCTGAATCTTTTACAAAAAAATATGAAAAACATGGCGAAATAGCAGGTGAGTACTATGCCAACATTAATCATATGGATTTTCAGATAGGTAGAATGATGAATTATTTAAATGATAATAAGCTTACTGATAAATCATGGATAACATTTACATCTGATAATGGACCTAAAGATTTAGCAGGTCGTTCTACTAATGGTCTAAGAGGAAGAAAAGGTTCATTATATGAAGGAGGCTACAAGGTTCCTACTGCTATGTATTGGAAAGGAAAACTTGAAGGAGGTAAAACCATAAATGAACCATTAGTCTTTTTTGATTTTGTACCTACTTTCTACGACCTTTTTGGGATGAAGCCTATGAGCCAAGACCCACTTGATGGTGTAAGTATGCTTCCTGTAATTGAAGGAGAAAAGCTGAATCGTGAAGATCCACCTGTTTGGATGGCTGTAAAACACATGGCTATTCGCAATGGAGACTGGAAAGTGTATGCCTATTTTGAAGACTATACGCCCGGAACATCATTTCAAAGTTATTTAAAGACTCGTAAAATAGAAAAATATGAACTTTATAATCTTATTGATGACCCTAATGAGATAAAAAATTTGGTTAAGCAAAATACAGAAACCTTTGAGATGATGAAGCAGTTAGTTAACAAACGTAGGATGAATGTTCAAGAAGATATGAAACGCTGGGAGGGCTCAGGGATATTGCCTTATGAAGTAGCCACATGGTTTAATGAAAACATTCCACCTGGTAAAGTTTTTAAAAAATTACCAGCTAAAGAACAAGATTTATTAAAGAGTGCCGAGTGATTAGGTAAACCATAATATTGCTTATCAAGCTCGAATAGATTATTCAAAATATAAAAACTGGTTAAAAGATTTGAGATAGTGACTCTGTTATGAAGCAATTATAGAGTGAGGAAAATGATAGAATGATTTCTGAAAAATTGAGTTAAATAGATTAAAATGAGAAAACTGATAAACAATATTATTGTTAAGAACATAAGCATAGTAGTATTATTTTCAATACTGACTATTGGCCTAAATGCACAGGTAAATCAGCCAAATATAGTTTTCATATTAGTTGACGATTTGGGCTATGGAGATTTATCTGTTAATGGTGGTACAGACATAAAAACCCCAAATATTGATGAGTTATTTAAATCGGGTGTAACATTTAATAATTTCTATTCCAATAGCACAGTCTGCTCCCCTACAAGGGCATCACTAATAACAGGGAGGTACCCTGATATGGTGGGTGTGCCAGGAGTTATTCGAGGAGTTAAGGATCAAAATTGGGGGTATTTAGATGAAAATGCTGTTACATTCCCCGATGTTCTTAGTAAAGCAGGATATGAAACTGCTCTTGTAGGAAAATGGCATCTTGGACTTGAAAGCCCCAATACACCAAATGAACGTGGCTTTAAATTCTTTCATGGATTTTTGGGAGGTATGATGGATGATTATTATACACATTTAAATCACGGAGAGAATTATATGCGCATGGATAATAAAGTAGTTACACCAGAAGGACACGCTACTGATGTATTTTCGGATTGGGCTATTGATTATATAAATGTTCAAAAAAACACAGACTCTCCATTCTTTATGCTTCTGGCATATAATGCACCGCATTACCCCATTCAGCCTCCAAAAGAGTGGTACGAAAGAGTAAGAATAAGGGAGAAAGACATTAGTGATGTGCGTGCTAAAAATGTAGCTTTAGTGGAGCATCTTGATGATGGAATTGGCAGAGTAATAAAGGCTCTAAAAGCATCAGGACAATATGAGAATACCATTATTGTTTTTTCTTCTGATAATGGAGGATATTTGCCCATTGGCGCATCTAATGGAAATTTGCGTGGCGGTAAAACAGATATGTACGAAGGAGGAATAAAAGTCCCCACTTGTATGGTATGGAAGAATAAAATAAAATCAAACACTGCATGTAATGTGATAGGGGTAACGATGGATTTTTATGCAACATTAGCAAATTTAGCAGGAATAGAAATCAATCATGAAGTTGATGCTATTGATCTACTGCCATACTTAAGCAATAAGACAATCAATAAAAATGACCGAACTATTTATTTTGTAAGAAGAGCTGGTTATAATTATAGCGGACTGTGTTATTATGCCGTAAGAAACGGGGATTATAAATTGGTTCAGAACAGTCCCTTTGAAGAATTCCAACTCTTCAATATAAAAGAAGATCCACTTGAAACAACCCCGCTTGATGATAAACCTAAAGAGTTTCACAAACTCCGTTACGAATTATCACAACACATTAGAAAAGCGGGTGTAATACCATGGCAGAAAAAAGAAAAATAGGCTTTTTATATTTTTATGGTATTAAAATCGGACGCAGTATATAATATAATATCGGTAACGAATTAAAATGAGAAAAACGAGAAACAATAATATTGGTAAGCACATAAGTGGCATGGCATTAGTTTTAATGCTGGCTATTAGCCTAAATGCGCAGGTAAATCAGCCAAATATAGTACTCATATTAGCTGATGATTTGGGATTCGAGTGTGTTACTGCAAATGGGGGTACATCATATCATACACCAAATATTGATATGCTTGCTAATAAAGGTGCTAGGTTTGAGAATTGCCATTCGCAACCAGTATGTACGCCATCACGAGTACAACTTATGACAGGCCAGTATAACGTTAGAAATTATACTGTTTTTGGTGAACTTGATAGAAGTCAGATAAGTTTTGGAAATCTTTTTAAAAATGCAGGTTACAAAACAGCTATAGCGGGTAAATGGCAGTTAGGCGAAGAAAAGGATTCGCCACAACATTTTGGTTTTGAGGAGTCATGTCTTTGGCAGCAATCATATCCAGGAAAGGATACTGCTGGTCATGACACCCGATTCTCAAACCCTATTTTAGAATTTAATGGTGAAGTAAAACACCTTAATAACGGTGAATATGGACCAGATATAGTAAGCAATTTTATTTGCGATTTTATTGAGCAAAACAAAGACCAATCATTTTTTGCATACTATCCAATGATTCTTACGCATTGTCCATTTGTTCCAACTCCTGATTCTGAAGACTGGAATTCACAAAATCCAGGGTCGTTAACCTATAAAGGTGAACCCAAATATTTTCCTGATATGGTATCGTATATGGATAAATTAGTTGGTAAAATCGTCTCAAAAATTGAAGCATTGGGTATCAGTGAAAATACACTAATCATTTTTGCTGGGGATAATGGAACTGACAAACCCATTATTTCAATGTTTAAAGGAACAGATTATCCAGGAGGAAAAGGGAAAACAACAGATAATGGGACGCATGTGCCCTTAATTGTACGTTGGGATGGGAAAATTAAAGCGGGTGAAGAATGTTCAGACTTGATTGATTTTAGTGATTTTTTGCCAACAATTTGTGATGTTGCCAATATTGATATTTCCTCTCAAACTACGATTGACGGTGTTAGCTTCCTGCCTCAACTTCTTGGTAAAAATGGGAAACCTAGAAAATGGATATACAGTTGGTACGATCCACGTGGAAAAGAATTGAAAGAGTTTGCCAGAAACACTAAATACAAGTTATATAGAACAGGTGAGTTTTATAATATCAAAGAGGATTTCTTTGAGAAGACTCCGCTCGCTTTGGTAAACATGAATAGAGATGCTAAACAATCCTATAATAAATTAATTAAGGCGCTAGATAAGTATAAAAATATTAGAGAAGAAAAAGCTAATGTAAAAAGAGGTAAAAATTAAATACAGAAAAGAAACTATATTAATTCGTTTTAAAATATGAAAAATACAATATTAAATCTCTTGGTAGTGAGTATAGTCCTATCAAGTTGCAGCCAAACCCAAGTCATCGCACAAAATGAGTCTAAACCCAATATTATTTTCATAGTAACTGATGATTTAGGCTGGTCAGATTTAGGATGCTATGGCGCAGATCTACACGAAACGCCTAATATTGACAAGCTTGCAGAGAAGAGTATGGTTTTTACTAATAGTTACGCAGCAGGTTCTGTATGCTCACCAACACGAGCTTCAATAATGACTGGTAAAACGCCGGCAAAGTTAAACTATACTGTATGGAGCGAAGCGGCAACAGGAAACGCTGAAGAAAAGAGATTGAGAGGTTCTAAATACTTAGAACCGCTAACTCTAGAAAACCTTCCACTTGAAGAAATTTCAATCGCAGAGAAACTAAAAAGTAAAGATTACTTGACGGCACATGTTGGTAAATGGCATATCGGAGATTATATGCATTTTCCTAATACACAGGGTTTTGATGTAAGTGTAGCCTCCAGCCAGCGAGGTGCTCCACCCTCTTTCTTCTATCCTTATACGGGTATTGTTTATGACGAATTTCGCTTTGTGGGCGATTTAGGGATGGATGCAGATGGAAAATATTTCACAAATAGAGAAGGTGAATACCTGACCGACAGGTTGACGGATGAAGCGATGAAAATGATTGAAGATGCAGGTTCTCGGCCGTTTTTTCTGAATTTATCTTATTATAATGTACATGTTCCAATCGAGGCAAAAGCCGAAGATATTACTTATTTTAAAAATAAACTATCACCAGAGAACCATCATCAGAATGAAACCTATGCAGCTATGGTAAAAAATGTGGACGACAATGTTGGTCGCTTGCTCCATAAGTTGGATGAACTAGGTATTTCAGAAAATACTATAGTAGTGTTTACATCAGACAATGGAGGAGTCATTCAGAAGTATAAAGATAAGGTTGTTACCGATAACTTTCCACTAAGGGAAGGAAAAGGCTCTTTATATGAGGGAGGAATTCGTATTCCAACTATGATTTTTTATCCCAAGAATCCAGGTAAAGGACAACAAATTGATGTGCCTATTAGTACAATCGATTATTTACCCACGGTGATGGAAATTGCTGGCATACCTAACGATTTAGATAATATTGAGGGGGAAAGCTTCTTGCCTTTACTAAAAGGTGAAGAGGCGAAATCTCTTGAAAACAGAGCTTTGTACTGGCATTTTCCACATTATTATTACGCAGTAAAGCCAGTTAGTTCGATTCGTGATGGTAACTGGAAATTATTAGAATATCTTGAGGATGGACACATCGAACTTTATAATCTAGCGGACGATTTAGAAGAGAAACATAATCTTGCTGATACCGAACCACTAAAAACTAATGAACTTTTAAGCAAACTCCGCAAATGGAAAGCTGATGTAGGAGCAAAAGGGTTAAGACAAAATCGTAATTATAAAGAGCAATAGAAAGAAATGTATTAGAAGCTTTTGTGTCTTTGTATCAAAAAGTAAAACTAATAAAATATGAAAACCATACAACGACGTAATTTTATCAAGACATTGGGTATCTCAACATTAGGGATCACGGCAGGAATGAGTCTGCTTCCTGATTTAGTAAGTGGAGCTATTTATTTTGTAAGAAGGGCAGGTTATAACTATAGCGGACTGTGTTATTATGCCGTAAGAAAAGGGGATTATAAATTGGTTCAGAATAGTCCCTTTGAACAATTCCAACTCTTCAATATAAAAGAGGATCCACTTGAAACAACACCGCTAGATGATAAACATAAAGAGTTTCAGAAACTCCGTTACGAAGTATCACAACACATTAGAAAAACCGGTACGATTCCGTGGCAAAAATAGAACCTAAGATGAAGTAATAACTATTAATTATCAGAAGGGATTAATAAGCTTACTTTCAATGTGTCTGAAATTAACAAAGCAATAAATTTATAAGCATTAATTATAACAATTTACAATATGAACTTATGAAAACAAAATTTAAAATAAGCAAACTCCTTTTTATAGTATGTATATGTACTGTCTGTCTTGGTTGTAATAAAATCATAGGTCAGCAGAAACATAACATTATCATCATGATGGCAGATGATCTTGGGTATGGAGATGTGGGGTGTTTCGGCAATAAAATAATCGAGACCCCAAACATTGACCAATTAGCTACCGATGGAGTTAAATTTACTCAATTTTATGCAGGACATTCTACCTGTTCGCCAAGTAGAGCAGGTATGATGGCGGGACGCACACCTTATAGAAATGGAGTATATACATATATTCCAGACAACTCTGTAGTACATCTTAAAGATAAGGAGGTAACCCTTGCCGAAATATGCAAAAAGCAGGGATATGATACAGGTTTCTTTGGAAAGTGGGGATTGAATGGAGATATGGAAGACAAAACTCAGACCACTCCTGGTCAGCAAGGCTTTGATTATTGGTTGGCAACGCAAAATAATGCAATACCTTCCCACAAAAATCCTACAAACTTCTATTTCAATGGAAAGGCTATGGATGAGATGGAAGGGTATAGTTCACAAATAGTAGTTGATAACGCAATGCGGTGGTTAGATCGCCGTAAAGACAAAAGCAAACCATTCTTTTTGGTATTGTGGTTTCATGAACCGCACCAAAGACTGGCTCAACCTGAGGCTTTTACAAAGAAATATGAAAAATATGGCAAAATAGCAGGTGAGTACTATGCCAACATTAATCATATGGATTTTCAGATAGGTAGAATGATGAATTATTTAAATGATAATAAACTTACGGATAATTCATGGATAACTTTTACCTCTGACAATGGCCCGCTAAATTTACCAGGACGTTCTACTAATGGATTGCGGGGGCGTAAAGCACAATTCTATGAGGGAGGAATCAAAGAGCCAACAGTGATGTACTGGAAAGGAAAACTAGAAGATGGAAAAGTCATAGATGAGCCGTTGACATTCTTTGATTTTGTCCCTACATTCTATGATATATTTGGAATGAAACCAATGAATAATGAACCACTAGATGGAGTAAGTATGTTGCCCGCCTTTGAAGGGAAAACAATCGAACGCAAAACACTTCCCATCTGGGTGGAAAGATGGAATACAACAATAAGAAAGGGAGACTGGAAGATAATTGGAAAATTTGAAGACTATATACCAGGTACCTCATTTAGTAATTATCTCGCCAAAAGAAAATTAGCAACATATCAATTGTTTAATCTCAAAAATGATCCTTATGAGAGCACTGATTTGTCTAAGGAAAATACTGATAAACTAAAAGAGATGATTTTGCTCTTAGAAGAGAGGGTCAAAAGTGTACAAAAAGAGACTGTTGCCTGGAATGGACAATGGGTGTTGCCATACGAGGTTGTTAAGATGTACAGTCCAAATGTTCCACCTAAAGAGGAATTTTCTAAGCTGAGTCCCAAAGAGCAAGATTTAATGAAAAGCAAACAGTGATTCAAATCTATCGGCTTTTAAAATTACTTAATTAAATTAAAGTTGTAATTGTAAACTAATAAAATGTAAAAATATGAAAACATGTAGTTTAATTCTTTTTGTGATGATGTTTACCATTGGTCTTGGGCAAAATAGACCGATAGAACAGAGCAAACCTAACATCATTATTATGATGGCAGATGATTTAGGGTATGGAGATGTGGGGTGTTTCGGCAATAAAATAATTGAGACTCCAAACATTGACCAATTAGCTAGCGATGGTGTTAAATTCACACAGTTTTATGCTGGGCATCCCTCATGTTCACCCAGTAGAGCAGGTATGATGGCAGGTCGTACTCCTTTTCGTAATAGTGTTTATACATTTATTCCCGATAACTCCTGTGTTCACTTGAGGAATGAGCAGGTAACGCTGGCTGAAATATGCAAAAAACAAGATTATGAAACTGCTTTATTTGGTAAATGGGGTCTAATAGGTGATATGGAGGATAAGTCGCAACCTTCTCCTCACGATCAAGGCTTTGATTATTGGTTGGCAACACACAACAATGCACAACCATCCCATAAAAATCCGACAAATTTTTATAGAAATGGTATAGCAGAAGGCGAGATAAAAGGATACAGTTCACAGATTGTTGTTGATAATGCCATGGAATGGTTAAATAGTAGAAAGGATAAATCAAAACCTTTTTTATTAGTATTATGGTTTCATGAACCGCACCAAAAGCTGGCTCAACCTGAATCTTTTACAAAAAAATATGAAAAATATGGAAAAATAGCAGGTGAGTACTATGCCAACATTAACCATATGGATTTTCAGATAGGTAGAATGATGAATTATTTAAATGATAATAAACTTACAGATAAATCATGGATAACCTTTACCTCTGACAATGGTCCAAAAGATTTAGATGGGCGTTCTACTAATGGACTAAGAGGACGAAAAGGTCAGCTCTATGAAGGAGGCTACAAGATTCCTGCTGTTATGTATTGGAAAGGAAAACTTGAAGGAGGTAAAACCATAAATGAACCATTAGTCTTTTTTGATTTTGCACCTACTTTCTACGATCTTTTTGGGATGAAGCCTATGAGCCAAGACCCACTTGATGGTGTAAGTATGCTTACTGCATTTGAGGGAAAAAAGTTGAATCGTGACGAACCACCTGTTTGGATGGATGTAAAACACATGACTATTCGTCATGGAGACTGGAAAGTGTATGCCTATTTTGAAGATTTTACGCCCGGAACATCATTTCAAGATTATTTAAAGACTCGTAAAATAGCAAAATATGAACTTTATAATCTTATTGATGACCCTAATGAAACAAAAAATTTGGTAGATGAAAACAAACAAGCCTTTGAAATGATGAAGCAACTTGTTAATAAACGGAGGATGGATGTTCAAGAAGACATGATACCATGGAAAGGAAAAAAGGTATTGCCTTATGAAGTCATGACATGGTTTAATGAAAACCTTCCACCCGCCAAAGTCTTTAATAAATTGCCAGCGGATAAACAGGACTTATTAGAAGATGCTAAACAGGAATAAAAGCTCCATAATACTATTTCTTTATTCAATGCGCAGATTACTAAATAATCTAAAAAAATGAAAAAAATAATAGCAATGTGCGTTTTGACTTTATCTTTAAGTGTTCTAATGGCGCAACAACCCAATGTCATTGTAATACTGACTGATGACCAGGGTAGTACTGATGTCAACTGTTATGGCGCAAAGGATTTGGTAACACCCAATATGGATAGTCTTATTACAAGTGGTGTTAAATTTACTCAATTCTATGCTGCTCCAGTTTGTTCTCCAACACGTGCGTCTTTGCTAACAGGAAAAACACCGCAACACGTTAAAATAACGGAGGTTGTTAATAGTGAAAAACCGAATGATGGCTTATCGAATGAAGAATATACCATGGCAGAGATGTTCAAAGATGCCGGATATGCAACTGCACATATTGGCAAGTGGCATCTTGGGTCTTCTGAAGATAAGCAACCTAACGCACAGGGCTTTGATTACTCATTTGGGCATCTTGGTGGGTGTGTTGATAATTTCTCTCACGCTTCCTACTGGCAAGATGGAGCCAATTATCATGATCTCTATTTGAATGGTGGCGAAATATATCGTGATGGTGAATTTTTTCCCGATATGATGTTGGAAGAAGCAAAAGACTTTATAGTGCAAAATAAAAACCATCCTTTTTTTATGTACTACGCACTCAATGTACCGCACTATCCATATCAGGGAAGTAAAGAGTGGTTAGATTATTACAACGAAAAAGGCGTGGATTATCCACGAAACCTATATGCCGCTTTTCTGTCCACAATGGATGATAACATAGGCAATTTAATCGCTAAACTTGAATCTCTTGGATTAAAAGAAAATACTATAATCGTATTTCAAAGCGATAACGGGTATGCCAATACTCAAAGAGCGCACGGTGGCGGAGGGAGTTCGGGACCATACCGAGGACACAAAGGAAGCCTTTTTGAAGGTGGTATCAGAGTGCCGGCTGCCATATCATGGACTAAAAACATCCAGCCAAATCAAACACGCCATCAAATGGCAGTAACAGCCGACTGGATGCCAACACTTGCCGATTTATGTGGAATTGAATTGAATAAAGATGATTTAGACGGAAAGAGCTTGGTCCCTATTTTAAAAAATGAAAATATTAAATCGCTTCATGATGAGTACACTTGGCAATACCAAAAACAAAAAGCTGTTCGTAAAGGCGATTGGAAGTTATTGATTAACCCAGTTATAAAAGACCCTTATTATAAAAATACTATTAAACAAAAATCGCCTTATTTTTTAGTCAACCTTAAAGATGATATTGGGGAAACGACAAACCTTGCCGAAAAATATCCTAAAAAGGTTAAGGAACTAGAGACCATATTTAACAAGCAGAACATTAGAAACCATAAAAGAAAATGAAAAACAGTTTGTTAACATATATTATGCTTTTTATTTCAGCTATAACGTTTGGGGCTGATTATGATAGTATTGGCGATAGTACTATTGTAAGAAAAAGAAGTGATCTTACACAGAAACTTTACGATACATTGCTTTCAATTAAAGGAAATGGCATATTCTTTGGAATGCAGCATGCCACTGGCTATGGTGTTGGATGGCAGAATAATAACGATAGTTGCGACATTGAGAAAGTGACAGGAGACTATCCGGCTTTTGCAGGATGGGGGGCCAGCGTTACAGATTGTAATATAGCGCAGGGAGAAGGATTTGAAGATGCTCGTTATAAAATTAAACTATTTCACGATATGGGAGGGTTTAATACAATGGAGTGGCACGCTGATAATCCATTTGGCGGCAATTGCTATTGGGAGAGACGTCATGATAAGACAAAAGATGTGGTTGCATCCATTTTGCCTGGTGGTGAAAAGCATCAAGAATTTTTAACTCAATTAGACAATATAGCCTCTTTTTTCAATTCACTCATAGATGACGATGGTAAAAAAATACCAATCATTTTCAGGCCATGGCACGAACATACAGGTGCTTGGTTTTGGTGGGGCAAGGGAAACTGTTCTAAAGAGGATTATATCTCATTATGGCAATTTACAGTAAATTATTTGTCTGATGAAAAAGGGGTAGATAACCTCTTGTACGCCTATTCTCCTGCTAAAAATGATAGTAGGGAGGAATATCTTTATGGATACCCTGGCGATGAATATATAGATGTTTTAGGACAGGACAATTATTATGATTTGCGTCAGGATGCGACAAACATGCCAAGATTTGTGAAAATGTTAGAAACCTTAGTGTCGATAGCCAATGAAAAAAACAAACCTGCTGCATTGACGGAAACGGGAGCGTTTACCATAGATGCTAAGGCCACAATGCCTGAGGATAATTGGTTTACCGAGAAGTTGTTAAAGCTTATCATGTACAATGATAAAACACGTCAAATTAGCTATGCAATGGTTTGGCGTAACGGAAGTACGAGCCATTTTCATGTTCCATATCCAGGCCATCCAGCAGTTCCAGATTTTATAGATTTTTATAACCATCCATACACAATATTTATGTCCGATATGGAAAAATACAGAACTAAGAATGAATAATCTAGGTACTAAAGAATAATACCAAATTATACTTATAAAATTTAAATATACCGTTATGAAAACAAACCTTTTACTTTTAACATTAATTGTGTTAATGACATCTTGTAAAAAGAAAACCTCTCAGGAACAAGAGACGAAAAAACAACTTTACAACGTCCTCCTCATTTCTGTAGATGACTTAAACGATTGGACAGGATTTGCAGGAGGACATCCACAAACCCTAACCCCAAATATGGATAAGCTAGCCCAACAGGGAGTCGTTTTCGATAAAACCTATGCCCCATCTTCATTATGTGGCCCTTCGAGGGCTGCATTATTGACTGGATATCGTCCGTCAACAACTGGCGTTTATGGAAACGCAATGGAATTACGCGATTCACCTATTTTAAAAAACGCACCTACTTTACCACAATGGTTTTCAAAACACGGGTATTTTTCAACGGCTCGTGGAAAAATATTTCATATGGCAAATGGTCCACAGGCTGATACGATTTCATGGGATAAGTGGGTAAAAGAAGTGGGAAATTATGGCAATGTAAAAAAAGAACCTGGTTTTATGGCTAATGGAATTCCTGAAGGTGAGGCTGATAATAATTTTGATTGGGGACCAACCGACGCGGTGTTTGAAGAGACTCCCGACTACTTAAACGCTAAATGGGCGGCAGATCAACTTCAAAAAGACTATGATAAACCATTCTTTTTGGCATGTGGCATTTATAAACCTCATCTAGAATGGAACGTTCCGCAAGAGTTTTTCGATAAATTTAAGGAAGAGGAAATGATTATTCCCGAAATAAATGAAAACGACTACGATGATATACCAAGCTCAGCTGCGGGACCGTCAAAAGATTATTATACCGCCAAAAGATATAATAAACAACAGGCAGCTGTACAGGCATATTTGGCGAACATAAACTACGCCGATGCTTGTGTAGGAGTTATACTTGATGCACTGGCAAAGAGCAAGTATGCTGATAATACTATTGTGGTATTATTAGGTGATCATGGATGGCATTTAGGAGATAAGATGCGCTATAAAAAATACACATTGTGGGAGACAGCCTGTAAAACGCCATTGGTTATTAAAGTGCCTGGTCTTACACAATCTGGCTCACGTTGCCCGAGTCCTGTTAATTTATTAGACTTATATCCAACACTTTCAGAATTGTGTGGGCTTCCAATTAATACTAAAAATGAAGGAAATAGTATGGTTCCACTTTTGAAAGATGTGAATACTGAATGGGACATTCCGTCATTGACTACTATGGGTTTTAACCGTCATTCTGTCCGCAGTAAAAAATGGCGTTACATACGTTATGGGGATGGGCAAGAGGAACTGTACGACCACGATGGCGATCCTATGGAATTTACAAACCTAGCAAATGGACCAAAATACCAGAGTGTTAAAGAAGAGTTGGCAAAATACATGCCTGAAGTAAACGCTGCCCCTCTCGAAAAGGTATATGAAACTATACGTTACGAATAAACAAGAAGCACAAACCAAAATAATAATAACATAACTTAAAATGGACAAAAAATTAGATCAACGATCTGCCGATAATATAAGGGCTCTAGCAGTAGCCATGGTAGAAAAGGCGAACTCAGGTCACCCAGGAGGTCCTATGGGAGGTGCGGATTTTATGCAGATTTTATATTCTGAATTTTTAAATTATGATCCATCGGATATGACTTGGCCATTTAGAGATCGCTTCTTTATGGATGCAGGTCACTTATCTACTTTAATGTATGCACAATATTATCTGTTGGGAAGCTATGCTAAAGATGATTTAAAGAACTTTAGACAATGGGGTTCCATTACACCTGGTCACCCAGAAGTTGATGTTAAAAGAGGGATAGAAAATACATCAGGGCCATTAGGGCAAGGGCATACCATGGGTGTTGGAGCAGCCATTGCAGCAAAGTTTTTGCAAGCACGTTTTGGAGATTGGATGAATCATAAAGTATATGGTTTCATTTCAGATGGAGGTGTTCAAGAGGAAATTTCACAAGGCGCAGGTAGGATTGCTGGGCATTTAGGGTTGAATAACTTTATTATGTTTTATGATTCCAATGATATCCAGTTGTCAACATCTACAGATGAAGTAACTAGTGAAGATACCGCCATGAAGTATGAAGCTTGGGGATGGAAAGTAGTGACTATTGATGCACATAGCCACGATGAAATCAGAAAAGCCTTAACCAATGCTAATAATGAAACCGAAAAACCAACTTTAATTATTGGGAAAACTATTATTGGTAAAGGTTGTGTTGCAGCAGATGGATCTATGTTCGAAGGACACTGCGAATTACATGGTCAGCCTATTGGACACACTGGTGCAGATTACACAAAGACACTTTTAAATTTAGGAGCGAACCCAGAAAAACCATTTGATGTTTTTGATGATGTAAGCACTTTTTACAAAGATATTATAAAAACAAAAATAGCTAAGGCTACCAAAAAGAAAGCAGAGATTAAATCTTGGAGTGAAGCTAATAAAGAACTTTCAAATAAATTAGATTTCTTTTTATCAGGAAAATTACCAGAATTAGATTTTGAATCTATTCATCATAAACCAGGATTAGCATCTAGAGCATCATCATCTGGTGTTTTAGGATATTTAGCAGAACATGTAGAAAACATGATTGTCTCTTCTGCAGACTTATCAAATAGTGATAAAACCGATGGATTTTTAAAGAAAACATACGCCCTTAAAAAAGGAGATTTTAGTGGTTCGTTTTTACAAGCAGGTGTTGCCGAATTAACCATGGCGTGTATTGCCAACGGATTAGCTTTACATGGTGGTGTGATTCCAGTTGTGGCTACGTTTTTTGTGTTTTCAGATTATATGAAACCAGCCATTCGTTTAAGTGCTATTCAAGAATTACCAGTAAAATATGTTTGGACACATGATGCTTTTAGAGTAGGCGAGGATGGACCAACACACCAGCCCATAGAGCAAGAGGCACAAATTAGATTGATGGAGAAACTTAAAAACCACAGTGGAGAAAACAGTTTTTTAGCCTTACGACCAGCAGATTCAGCAGAAACAAGTGTAGCTTGGAAAATGGCTTTAGAAAACAAAAACACACCAACAGGTTTAATTCTTTCAAGACAAGGCATTAAAGATTTACCGTCAAATAGAGGGTCAAGATACCAAGATGCTTTAGCAGCTGAAAAAGGAGGCTATTTAGTAAAAGAAGTAGAAAACCCAGACCTAGTATTAATCGCAAATGGATCAGAAGTAGCCACTTTAGTAGCTGCAGCTGAAATATTAGAATCTGAAAACGAATTGAAAGTAAATATAGCTTCAATAATTTCTGAAGGTTTATTTAAACTTCAACCTAAAGACTATCAAAATGCGGTGATTCCTAAAAACAAACCATTATTTGGTCTGACAGCTGGATTACCAGTTAACCTAGAAGGACTTGTAGGCGAAAAAGGAAAAGTTTTTGGACTTGACCATTTCGGGTATTCAGCACCAGCTAATGTATTAGATGATAAGTTTGGATTTACAGGCGAAAAAGTAAGTAAAGAAATATTAGAATATTTAAAAACAATTTAAAACATAAATTATGAAATTTTTTATTGATACAGCAAACCTAAGTGATATTGCAGAAGCACAGGCATTAGGTGTTTTAGACGGCGTAACAACTAATCCATCATTAATGGCGAAAGAGGGCATTATTGGAGAAGCTAACGTTTTAGCACATTACAAAAAAATATGCGATATAGTAGATGGGGATGTAAGTGCTGAAGTGATTTCTACCAATTTTGAAAACATGGTTAAAGAAGGCGAGGAATTAGCTGCTTTACACCCACAAATCGTTGTGAAATTGCCAATTATTGCCGATGGTATTAAAGCATGTAAGTATTTTTCAGATAAAGGTATTAGAACCAATGTAACTTTGGTTTTTTCTGCTGGACAAGCATTATTGGCAGCTAAAGCAGGGGCAACTTATGTGTCGCCTTTCTTAGGAAGATTGGATGATATTTCTACTGATGGATTACATCTTATTGCAGAAATCCGTCAAATTTATGATAACTACGGTTTTGAAACTCAAATTTTATCAGCTTCTGTACGTACTACCATGCATGTTATTAATTGTGCTAAAATAGGTAGCGATGTGATGACTGGACCATTATCTTCCATAAAAGGATTACTCAAACATCCTTTAACTGATAGTGGTTTAGCTAAATTTTTAGAAGATTATAAAAACGCTAAATAATTATTATAATGAAAACCTTTCTTATAATAATTTCAGCATTATTGGTAACAAATGTTTTGTTACTTACTTTTAGTTGTAACGCTAATTCAAAAGGTACTGAATTAGATCCTAATTCTCCAAAAGAAAGGAAAGGTGATTTTATTATAATAATATTAGTATTAGTGGCATTTAATGTTTTGTTACATGCTTTTAGTAAAGAACCAGTTAAAGAAGACAATGGGGTAGTTTCCAGTTATGCAAAACATAGCATTTCCAAAAGCGAATAAGATTAAACTGTCGCATTATAATGAAGTGAAAGAGTAAAACCAAAAATAATTAAAACACTTAAAAATGAAAAAGTTTACAAACTTTTTAATCCTTATAAGTACCACGTTTATTCCTGCCCAAGAAGTAGGGTTACAACTTTACAGTTTGCGCAATCAGTTTAAAAAAGATGTTCCCGGAACACTCAAATTGATTCATGACTGGGGAATTAAATATATAGAAGGAGGTGATACTTATGGACTTTCTATGGAAGCGTATAAAGAATTGCTTAAAAAAAACGAATTGGAAATGGTTGGCGTAGGTACTTCCTATGAGGAGCTGCGGGACAATCCTGAAAAAGTTATCCAAACCGCAAAGTATTTTGGAGCGAAATATGTGACGGTGGCTTGGATACCACATGACGGCAATAATTTTGGTTTTGACGATATTAAAAAGGCCACAAATATTTTTAACAACTCAGGCAAACTTTTAAAAAAGGAAGGATTGAGTTTGACGTACCATCCTCACGGTTATGAATTCAGGCCTTACAAGGACAGAACCCTTTTTGACTATATGGCAAAAAAAGCCAAGTATTTTACCTTTGAAATGGATGTTTTCTGGGTAAAACAGGGAGGTGCCGATCCTTTGGAGCTACTAAAAAAGTATCCAAAAAAATTCTCGTTATTGCATCTTAAAGATCGAAAGATTGGCACAAAATCAAGTAACACTGGTCAAGTTGACGATGAAACCAATGTAGTTTTGGGTTCAGGGGATGTTGGCATCAAAGACCTAGTGATGGAAGCAAAAAAAATAGGTATTAAATATATGTTTATTGAAGATGAAAGTCTAGGTGTTGTAAAGCAAATACCTGAAAGTTTGGATTATTTAAAAAGTTTAAATTAAAAAATTAATGTCCAAAATAAAAGCTATAATATTTGATTTTGATGGAACTTTAGTTGATTCTGAGCATTTCCATTTTAATTGCTGGAATGAAGTGTTAAAGGCTCATAATCTAGAATTAAGTTATAATTATTATACAGAGCATTGCGCCGGAACTCCAACACCTCTGACGGCTAAAGCGCTTGTGGAAACATATAAATTAAATATAACATCTAAAGAATTATCAGACCTTAAAGAAGAAATTACAGAAAAAAGATTAAGAAAAGAGGATATTAAATTTATGCCAAATGCCCTCAATACTTTGGAATATTTTTACAAATTAGAAATACCAATGTTTTTGGTTACTGGAAGCGTTAGAAGTGATGTAGACTTTATTTTAGAAAAAACAGATATAAAAAAGTATTTTAAATTTTCTATAACTAGAAGTGAAGTCAAAAAAAGTAAACCACATCCTGAATCCTATTTAAAAGCAATTGAAAAATCTAATTTTAATTCAAAAGATTTTTTAGTTTTTGAGGATACGAAGAACGGTGTTGAGTCGGCAAAATTGTCAGGCTTAACATGTTTTGCTATTCAAGAAATGAAGGAAATGCATAAAAAATTAACGCTTGCAGATAAAATATTTGAAAATTTCGATAAAGCAATTCTTTATTTGGAAAGGGAAGGTTTGCTATAGTTTGTTTTAATTAAAAATAAATATAACGATTTTGTTTAAAAGAGAAACATTAGTAAAACAAATACAAGAAAATTCTGAATGGGATGTCATCGTTATTGGTGGTGGTGCTACAGGTTTAGGAGTTGCTTTAGACGCTACCACAAGAGGCTATAAAACACTCTTGTTAGAGCAAGTTGATTTTGCAAAAGGAACCTCAAGTAAAAGCACAAAACTGCTTCACGGTGGCGTTCGATATTTAGCTCAAGGAAATATAGATTTAGTGAAAGAAGCCTTGTATGAAAGAGGGTTATTATTAAAAAATGCTTCACATTTAGTTAGCAATCAATCCTTTATTATTCCTAATTACAGTTGGTGGGACAACCTTTTTTATGCTGTTGGACTTAAAGTGTATGATATATTAGCCGGAAAATTAAGTTTTGGTAAATCTACTCGCATCAATAAAAAAGAAACTACTTCAAGATTAAAAACCATTAAAAATGAACATCTTAAAGGAGGAACAGTATATCATGATGGACAATTTGACGACTCAAGATTAGCTATAAACATTGCCCAAACTTGTATTGAATATGGCGCCGTTATTTTAAATCATTTTAAAGTAAAACAATTATTGAAAAATAATAATGGTGTTGTAAATGGAGTTGTTGCAAATGATAGTGAAACCAACATGTCCTATAATTTAAAGGCTAAAGTTATTATTAATGCCACAGGTATTTTTACCGACGAGATTTTGCAAATGGATAATGTTGGAGCAAAAAATATAGTTAGACCTAGCCAAGGTATTCATTTGGTTTTAGACAAATCCTTTTTACCTGGAAATGATGCTATTATGATTCCTAAAACTGATGATGGCAGAGTTTTATTTTTAGTGCCTTGGCATAATAGAGTAATTGTTGGTACTACCGATACATTGCTAAATAGTTATAGTTTAGAACCTAGAGCATTAAATGAGGAAGTAAATTTTATCATTTCAACAGCAAATAAATATCTTAACAAAAAGGTATGCAAAGCTGATGTTTTAAGCATATATGCTGGGTTAAGACCTTTGGCAGCAACAAAAGATAATTCAGAAAAAACAAAGGAAATTTCCAGAAGCCATAAAATCATTGTTTCAAATTCTGAATTAATTACCATTACTGGAGGAAAATGGACAACATTTAGACGTATGGCTGAGGATACTATTAATAAGGCTATTTCAATAGGGAAATTGCCTAATGTTTCTTGTAAAACTAAAATCCTTCAAATACATGGTTCTAAAGAATCACTTCATAATGCACATCATTTAAATATTTATGGAAGTGATCAAGATAGTATTCAAAAATTAATTATAGAAACACCTGAATTGGGAGAAAAATTGCATTCCCGATTACCATATAGAAAAGCTGAAATTATTTGGGCCATTAGAAATGAAATGGCAAGAACAGTTGATGATATTTTAGCAAGACGCGTTCGTGCATTGTTTTTAGATGCAAAAGCTGCTATAGAAATTGCACCACTTGTAACATCAATATTAGCAAAAGAATTAGGTAAAGATAAATTATGGCAACAACAGCAAATTAAAGAGTTTACCACAATAGCAAACCATTATGTTTTATAAATTGAATTATTTAAAACTCATTATATAATATGGGAAAATATATTCTTGCCCTAGACCAAGGAACTACCAGTTCCCGGGCTATTATTTTTGACAAAAAAGGAAGCATTGTTTCAGTTGCTCAAAAGGAGTTTACACAGTATTTTCCAAAACCAGGATGGGTTGAACATGATCCTAATGAAATTTGGTCAACTCAAAACGGAGTAGCAGCTGAAGCCATTGCGATAAAAGGGTTAAATGCTGAAAATATTGCAGCTATTGGTATTACAAATCAGCGTGAAACGGTAGTTGTTTGGGACAAAAAAACAGGACAGCCAGTTTATAATGCCATTGTTTGGCAAGATAAAAGAACTGCTGATTATTGTGATGCACTTAAAAAACAAGGAAAAAGCGAAACGATAAGAGAGAAAACAGGATTGGTTATTGATTCTTATTTTTCGGGAACTAAAGTAAAATGGATTTTAGATCATGTTGAAGGTGCAAGAAAAAAAGCCGAAGTAGGCGAGCTCATTATGGGCACCATAGATACTTGGTTAATTTGGAATTTTACCAAAGGCGAGCAACATGTAACAGATGTTTCTAATGCTTCAAGAACATTGCTATATAATTTGAATACAATGGATTGGGATGATGAATTGCTTGAACTTTTTACAATACCAAAAAGTATGTTGCCGCAAGTAAAACAATCTAGTGAAATATATGGACATACCAAATCAACATTTTATGATGCGAAGATTCCTATTGCTGGAATTGCTGGCGATCAACAGGCGGCATTATTCGGACAAATGTGTACCAAACCAGGTATGGTAAAAAACACCTATGGAACAGGTTGTTTTATGTTGATGAATATTGGCGAAAAACCTATTGTTTCAAAAAATAATTTACTAACAACGGTTGCATGGAAAATAAATGGGAAAACCCATTATGCTTTAGAAGGTAGTATTTTTATAGCTGGAGCCGTTGTACAATGGTTAAGAGATGGTTTAAAAATTATAAGAACTTCAGATGAGGTTGAAAAACTGGCAAGTTCAGTAGAAAGTTCTGAAGGTGTTTATTTTGTACCTGCTTTTGCAGGATTAGGAGCACCGCATTGGAATCAACATGCGCAAGGCACTATATTTGGATTAACAAGAGGAAGTACAGATGCTCATATAGCTCGTGCAGCTTTAGAGTCAATTGCTTATCAAACTATGGATGTTTTAAAGGCAATGGAAGCAGATTCAGGAATTTCAATCAAAGAATTGCGTGTAGATGGTGGTGCAACTGTAAATAATTTGTTGATGCAATTTCAGGCAGATGTATTAAATACAGTAACAGTTCGCCCTAAAGTTGTAGAAACTACAGCTATGGGTGCTGCATTTCTAGCAGGATTAGCAATTGGTTTTTGGAATAATCTTGATGAAATTCAAGAAATATGGGAAATCAATCAGCATTTTAATCCTACTTTTGAAAGGGAAAAAATTGATAAAGATATTAAAGGTTGGTATAAGGCAATTAACGCTTTAGAATATTGGACAAAAGATAAATAACTTTAAATTAAACCTTTAAAAACAAACCAACTCATAGAAGCAAAAACCGCTAGATACGGTTATACCTTCAAATAAATTAACTTATAAAAAAGTAACTATGGAAGCAAAAAAGAATTATACTTCAAGCCTTATCATTTTAACAACCTTATTTTTCATGTGGGGTTTTTTAACCTGTATGAATGATATTTTGATACCCTATTTAAAAGAAATATTTGTATTGAAATATTGGCAGGCTATGCTTATTCAGTTTTGTTTTTTTGGTGCCTATTTCATTGGTTCTTTAATTTATTATTTGTTGTCCTTAAGAATCGGAGATCCCATAAATAGAATTGGGTATAAAAACGGAATCATTATTGGACTGGTCATTTCTGGTTTAGGGTGTCTGTTGTTTTTCCCTGCAGCTCAGTTTAAAATGTATGGGTTTTTCTTAGGAGCACTTTTTATCTTAGGTTTAGGTTTTACCATGCTGCAAATTGCAGCAAACCCGTATGTAGCAATTTTAGGAAGCCCAGAAACAGCATCTTCACGTTTAAATATGTCTCAAGCGTTTAACTCTTTAGGAACTACTATTGCTCCTATTTTGGGAGGCTATTTAATATATGAATATTTCTTTTCTCATGGTTCATCAGGAGGAGAAGCTGTGAAAATTCCCTATATTATTTTCGGGCTGATTTTCTTTGTTGGAGCTGTTGTTTTTAAATTTATTAAACTTCCAGAGTTTGTAAATGAAGATGAAGTGGTAAAAGGCACAGGCGCATTAAAGTTTAAAAATCTTTCTTATGGAACTTTGGCTATTTTCATGTATGTTGGTGGCGAAGTGGCTATTGGAAGTTTTCTGATAAATTTCATCGGTTTAGAAAACATAATGGGATTAGAAGAAGCGGTTGCAAAAAATTTCCTGGCTTACTATTGGGGAGGAACTATGATTGGTAGATTTTCAGGAGCACTATCATTAAGTGCTATGGAGAAAACAAAAAAGTATGCTTTAATGATAGTTTTATCGGTACTTTCCTTTGCTTTGATTTTCTTTATTACGGGAATGGAATTTCAAACCGTGCTACCTTATATTGCGATAATAGGACTTAATTTTGCGGCATTTGTTATCGGTAAAGGGATTGCAGGCAGAACATTAGGGTTATTTGCTAGCATAAGTATGCTTTTAATCGCATTAGCTATATTTTCATCTGGCAGTCTAGCTATGTGGGCTTTGATAGCAGTTGGGATTTTTAATTCCATCATGTGGTCAAATATTTTCACCATTGCTATTGATGGGTTAGGAAAATATACAAGTCAAGGATCATCTCTATTAATCATGGCTATTTTAGGCGCAGCGTTAATACCGCTAATTCAAGGCGTTTTAGCTGATATTATAGGTTTACAAGCATCATTTATAGTTCCATTGCTTTGCTATATCTATATTATGTTTTATGGATTTTATAGTTCAAAATGGAAATCGAAAAATACGGAAATAACAAAACCTAAAGTGGGGTTTCATTAAATAGTAAAAAAAGGAAATAAGTATAAATGCATTAGCAAAAAAACAATTATAAGACAGTATATGTATCATCATAAAAATATATTTCAAAGAAACTTTATCTTCATTTTTATAGTTTCATTAGCTATTTATAGTTGTAAAAACGAAAAAACTGTAGGTTCTAGTTTTAAAGAATCATCAGTAATAAAAGCACCTAAAAACATGGTTTGGGTGGAGAGCAAAACCTTTTTACAAGGCGCTAAAGAAGGCGATAAATATGCAATGGATAGAGAAATGCCAGCACATGAAGTCACAGTTGATGGTTTTTTTATTGATATAACTGAAGTAACCAACAAACAATTTAAAAAGTTTGTTAATGAAACTAAATATAAAACAGTTGCAGAAAGAGAAATTGATTGGGAAGAAATGAAAAAGGAGCTTCCAGAAAATACACCTAAACCACATGATTCTATATTACAACCAGGTAGTTTGATTTTTAATAAAAAGGTTAACAAGGTTGCTTCAATGGGTGATTATTCACAATGGTGGATTTGGGAAATTGGCGCAAATTGGAAACATCCTGAAGGACCGGAAAGTTCTATTGAGGGTAAAGATAATTATCCTGTAGTTCATATTGCATTTGAAGATGCATTGGCATATTGTAAATGGGCAAACCATCGATTACCAACAGAAGCAGAATGGGAATCTGCCGCTCAAGGTACTTCGGTTGATAATATTTATACTTGGGGTAATAATCCTCAAGCTTTAAATGAAAGAGCAAATACATGGCAAGGAGTTTTTCCTATTAAAAACGAATCGAAAGATGGCTTTGAGCTTATAGCGCCTGTAGAATCATATCCACCAAACTCAATTGGTGTTTATGATATGTTAGGTAATGTTTGGGAGTTAACAAGCGATTGGTTTAATGTAAATTATTATAAGGAGCTGAATGCAACTAAAAAGCTTTTAAACCCTAAAGGAGCAGATAAAGCTTATAGTCCAAGCAATCCATACCAACAAGAACATGTTATAAAAGGAGGTTCATTTTTGTGCAATGCATCGTATTGTGCGAGTTTTAGGATTTCTGCAAAAATGGGAATGAGTCCAGATTCTGGTTCAGACCATACAGGGTTTAGAACGGTTGTAACCCCAGATATGCTTAAAGCTAAATAGGTCTGAAAGCCTCTCAGCGCATTTCCCTACACTTCGTTGCTTTACATTTCAGGAAAAGAATTTCATTAAAAAAGATTTAGACACAATCCCTAAGTTCTAGATGTCCGCTAAACTTCATCCTGCCTAGTCCCGAAACTATGGTAGCAGGAATGCTACATTACCAATATAAAATTTTGAAATAGCATCCGCTTAATAGGAGAGATATCTATATCAATATTGGTACAAAGATAAACTCGCAAAATATTCTCATCAAAAGACTACGGCATAAAGCCAACGCTTCACCAACATCTCATTTATTCCGTTTCCTTTTGAGCAGAAATTATTGTCTTCCGTTTGGGTTCTGCAAAAATATTGTTTAATCTAAAATTTAAGTATTATGACAACAAGAGCAAGTACTACAAGTAAAAACGGAAGTGCAACAGCCACCGTTAAAAATGAAGTCAAGAAGAAATTGACACAAAGCGCCATTGGACTTCAAGTTCAAGAGCTAAGTATTGGAAGGATTATCCCAGACCCAATGCAACCAAGAAAATCCTTTAACGAGGAAGCACTTAAGCAACTATCTGAAAGCATCGAAGAACACGGTGTCCTACAACCAATTACAGTCCGAAAATCTGGAAAAGATTACATCATTGTAATGGGAGAACGTAGGTATCGTGCAAGCAAATTAGCGAAAAAGAAAACAATTCCGAGTATCGTAAGGGAATATGATAATAATGATGTTTTGGAAATTCAAATTATTGAAAATCTGCAAAGACAAGATGTTGAACCTACCGAAGAAGCTGAAGCGGTAGTATTCCTAAGCGAAAAATATTCGCCAACAGAGATTTCAAAACGGTTGGGAAGAACAGAAAACTTTGTAAGGCAACGTTTAAAATTAGCCGGTCTAATTGAAGGTTTTAAAGTGTTTGTTCGTAATGGCGAAATGACTATTTCGTTAGGAGTAGGTGTTGCACTTTTCGAGCCAGAAGAACAGCAAATGATGCTGGAAACAATGGGAGAGGATTTTAGTGCACATCAAATTAATCAGATGATTAAAAACCAGACTTACGATTTGGAAAAAGCACCTTTTGATGTAAATAATGAAAAATTAATTACCAAAGTTGGTGCATGTACAAAATGTCCCTTCAATGCAGCAAATCAAGGCAATTTGTTTGGCGATGGTAAAATGGTGTGTACAAAATCAGCATGTTATGAAACGAAGAAAAGTAAGTCGTTTTTGAACTTGATTGAAAAATCGAAGAAAGAGAATGTGTTGTTGATTCCTGAAATTCGCAAATACTGGGCAAATGACGATAATAACCAGCTCGTTATATCGCAATTGGAAAAAAATGGATTGAAAGTCTACCTTCTGGATGATGTTGAAATAATCGAAGAACCGATTGAGCCTACAATAGAAGTAATTAAGACTGAATACCAACATTACGACTATTCTGAAGATGAAATGAAAGCTGAACTTGAAGAAGCGATTGATAATTACAAGGAAGAATTGGAAATACACAATTCTGCAAAAGAAAATGGATTTGTAAATGGCGTTATGTTTCATCCAAAAACTTATGTTCACAAAGCAATTTTTGTGAAGTTAATAGAAGATTCAAAAACTGATAATTCTACATATTCGGAACCTATGGCAAATAGAAAAATGGCAGAGTGTTCGCCTGAAGAGCAAATCGTTAAAATCAACGAAAGAGAAATACGAAAGAGGCATATTGAGAACAACAAGCAATTCGAAGACATGGTTCAGATGATTCGTCAAACTGATTACATCGAAAAGAAGAAAACACTTTCGGTAGATGAAATGGTGGCCTTCTCATTAACTTTATATGAAAATAATGTGGACTATGTAGGTCGTCAAAAACACTTTTCAAAATTATTGGGGAACACATCCAAGAAGACTGATGTAGAAATTGTCGAGAATTTCAAAAAGAATTTCAAAAAAGAAACTTTCTATAAGTTGATTCGGTACATCCTTACCAAGCAAGTACATTTTGGCGAAAGCAATCACGTTAATAACTTGACGAACATTTCATTCTACAATGCGATGCAAGGCTATTATAAAACCAAAATTGCAAATATTGAAAAGGAATATGCAGAAGAGAGAAACAAGCGTGAAGCACGTTTGAAAGAGCGAATAGGAAATCTTGAAAAGCAAATTCAGGAATTAAACAATTAGCTTTTGTTGTTGGAAGTAAGGGTCAGCATTCGTGCTGGCTCTTATTTTTTTATATAGTCGTTCATGAAAATGGGTAAGTAGAAAGTATTCAATCAATATCAGCGCAAAGGTAAACTCGTAAAATACACCCATCAAAAGACTACGGCATAAAGCCTAAGCATCATCCAACGCTTATTTATTCCGTTTCCTTTTGAGCTGTGATTTTAGCTTCCGTTTGTGTACTGCTCAAATATTGTTTAATCAAAAATATAGAATTATGAAACAAGTATCTGAAAAACCCAACATGTCATTACAAGAAGCAGAACAACATTATCAATCAAGTAGTGAAAAGTACGATGTAGATAGTGGAGAAAGTCATTTAGCGTATTACAGAGATAAGCATCCTTCAAATTATCAAGTATTATTAGATAGTGTTTAATTTAAAATCTCACATCATGGAAAATTTAAAAGTAGTTCAGTTCGATTTCGGTTTTGAATGTAAGCCGATATCAGCAAAAGATAAAGTTGTAAAACCAACTAAAAAGGATAAGAGTGATTTCGTTTTCGATTTTATGGATTGTCTTGCAAGTCCAATCATAGTTTTTAAATCTGCATGGCAAGATACTATACCAAAAGATATACTTGGTAGAATCAAATTATCACGAATCATTTGCTCAATGATAGGAGATAAAATGGCATCACTTACAGAGACTTTAGCCTATATGATGCCAAGAACTTATGAAGCACCCATGCAAACAGAATGGGCAAACATTTACACATGGCTAGGGCTTCAATATGCAATGCAGACCAAAAGTAAAGACCAATTAGAAGCTATGATTGAAATAGCACCAAAAGAGCTTTCGGATTATGAAATGGGTATGTTGAATAATCTTAGAAAATGGATTTATGATAAGCGAAGAAAGGCACTAAAAGATATTATGAAAACGAATAAAGTTTCAAAAAACGATGGTATTTTAGATATTCAAGAGAAACTATTTTAAAAATAAATATTCAATTTACGAGGGGAAGATTATCTTATCATTCCATTCAGCACATTTCCTTCCATTCCGTAAAAACTACATTCCAGTAAAAGAGCTTCATTAAAATATCTTGGACCTAATTCCCACTTTTGACTTTTCATTCCGTTAACCCTTCCCGCTTCTCTGGAAAGGAACACTTCATTCCCAAGTAAAAAGCGTGAATCAAGTCCGCCAAATAAGGAAAAATGTATTTGCATTTTGTTCCACTTCCTATGATTTTGTATTTCACAAAGACTTTAGAATCACTTCCGTAATCCAACACCGTCATACCTTTTTTTGACAGCAAAATAACAACATTCAGCTTTGAACGACAGCATAACCAGGCTCGTACCTCGCACTTTTTATATGTCTAAACAAAGCTGAATATCGAAAGCACTAAGCAACAAAAAGAAGGTAACAGCGTCGGCTCTATGGGAAGTAAATCTAAAATGAATCTTATGAAATCTTACAAAATCAATAAAAAGGAAGCGGAACAAAAGTTAAAAAAACAAAAAAAGGAAAACGCTCTGGATATAATAAGTAAATCAATAACAAAGCCTTTCTGAATGGTTCAGATAGGTCAATATTAATCTTTAAATTTTTTAATTATGAGTACTCTAATAAACAAAGTACAGTTAATTGGCAACGTAGGAAACGAGCCAGAAATCACAAACCTTGAAAGCGGAAAGAAAGTTGCAAAATTTTCAATAGCTACAAATGAAAGCTATAAAAATGCACAGGGAGAAAAAGTTCAGAACACCCAATGGCACAATATTGTGGCATGGGGCAAGATTGCCGAAATCGTAGAGAAATACGTAGGCAAAGGAAAAGAGGTAGCACTAGAGGGAAAATTGACCTCACGCTCTTATGAAACTAAAGAGGGAGAAAAAAGATACGTTACTGAAGTGGTCGTAGATGAAATTCTTCTTTTAGGAATTAAAGGCGATAACGCTACGGAATAATTTAAAATTAAAAGAGAGCGTTCTTCTCGAAAAGTTGCGCTCTCTTTTTCATTATTAATCTTATTAAATAGAATTACAATGAATGATAAAGTTAACAAAATAAAAGCCGATTTGCAACATTTTTGTGGTACAGAAATGTTCTTTAAAATTCCATTAATTGGAACTCGTTTTACTGATGGATTAAAATATTTAGCCAACGAAGCGGAATGCTTTTGGCTGATTACGGATGCATCAGTAATTGCAAAAAGTTTATCGAATAGAAGTGAATTTATTACCATTGATTTTAAACGACTTTCTGAAAAGGAACAGTTTGAAAAGCAATGCGAAGCCATCATTAATTATAGCGATGGAAATGATAAAATTTTTGAAACGCATAGATATAATGTAACCGATTTTCCTTTGGATGAATTGCGATTATTTTTTGTAAATAATACGCTGATGCTTCCAAGTGAATATTAAATTTTTGAGATATGATTTATATTAAATTTCAAGATTTGAGTTCGGAAAAGCAAGAGGAACTTTTACAAGTTTCAAGAGAACACGTTACATATCTTTATGGAGATTCCATTAAAAAGTATGTTGACGAAACTGGCGCAGATTATGATAGCCTGATAGACGAAGAAATGATTAAAAATTTATACACTTATAGTTATGTTTTTAACATTTAGAAGATTTATAATTGAATTATTAACCCAGGACCTCTAATTATTTAGAGGTTTTTTTTGTCATGTTATTTTATATTCTGCAACAAAAAGAGCCATTCCTTAAAGATACTTTTAAACTTCAAGAATAACACTCTTAAAAAATCGAATTACAATTAGCAATCGTTAAAAAGCCATTACATTTTTGGATGAAATGGTATTTTTTTTGTCCCGACAGGTCGGGACGAAAAGGAATAGCAAGAGGGTAACGGGCAGAGCCACGTTACATATTCCTTTTATTATATAAACCATTGATTTTAAATTACTTGAAAACTAATGAATTATGTAAGTTTCTTCGATTTGCGTCAAAGGCTCTTAAACAGCCTGTAAACAGGGATGGATTTACGTCAAACACAAAATAAAGCGAAATAAAATGGATTCATTCATCACCATCAGGTTTAAAAGGAAAACTGCCAAACGTTTTCAGGAATTTTCAAAAAAACACTTCAAGACTCATACGGAAACGATGGAAGCCATACTTGATTTTTTCTTCTATAACGAGATATCGCCAAAGGAAAAATTAGGTCCTACGGGCAGAACTATCGAAGCTAAACTATTAAAAAGAATTAATGCAGTAATCGCCATAATGCGTGATGTTGAAAAGACACAAACGAAGCCTACCGTAGCAATGTTGGAATCACTTTTTCAGACAGAAGAACCAAAAAAGAAACCGTTGATTTTGGAAAAGAAATTTATGGAAGAAAAAAGGGACGTTCGGTTTTCTAACTCGTCGGCATACAGGCAGGAAAGGGAAAAACCGAACAACGAAATCTAAAATTTTAAACTATGTACATTACGATAACACCTCAAAAAATGGGAGGCAATTATTCCAAAAGTTCGGCTGATTTTGTTGGTTATCTGGAGAAAGAAAACCATGGATTGGAGCAGCAGGATTCGGAACATTTTTTTAACCAATATGGCGACGAGATTTTAGCAGAGGAAGTGGTCAGGGAAATAGACGGCAATACTGCAAAACTTGAAAAGCACGAGCCACGGTTTTATTCTATTACCGTAAGCCCTTCAAAATACGAACTGAAACGGTTGCAGAACCATAGTGTGGATTTGCAAAAATATACCCGTGAAATTATGAAGGATTATGTGGCTTCATTTAATCGCGAAATCAATGGGCGACCAATAACCATAGACGACATAAAATATTATGCAAAAATAGAACACCAAAGGACATTTAAGGGAACGGACTTTCAGATAAGAGAAAACCAACCGTATGCCACAAAAATACTCCAACTAAAAACTGAAGTCCGAAATGTGCAAGATGGACGAGCAGAAGGGAATGTGAAAAAATTGGAAAAAGAAATTGGGAAACTCGAAAGAGAAGCACCACACCAACAGAACGGAAAACGAATCGTACAAGCAATGCCAAAACCAGGAAACCAAAGTCATATCCATATTATTGTGAGCCGTAAGGATGCTTCCAATAAATTCAGCTTGTCCCCAGGAAGTAAATACAAAGCTTCCGATGTTGAATTAAATGGAAAAACAGTAAAACGCGGATTTGATAGGAATGGTTTTTTTGAGAAAGCAGAAAAGACTTTTGACAAGACTTTTGGCTATCAAAGGAACTTTGCTGAAACCTACAAGGCAAGAAAGGAGTTTGTCAAGAATCCAAAAATCTATTTTGCTTCACTAATGAAATTGCCCACTAACGAAAAAGCATTGGCGTTCAAAATAATGGGAAAAAGTGGCATCCCGATGATGCCGAGTATTCCTGTCACGCAAGCACAATTGGCAATGAAAATATTTAATAGGCTACGACGTGGTGCGGAAGTGGCCATCAAATCAAGTTCCATCGGAATCTAATTTAAAATTATGCAAATGTACAATCTCGTAACAGTACTTTTAATTATTGGTGTGGCCAGTAGTGTTTTCTATGGAATATTTCGGATAAGCAAATATGCATTTGTCGTCAATTTTCTATTGATTGCAGCTCTTGTGTATTATTTAAATGAACAATTACCATTGGTGCAAATAGCACTTTATTTTGTTTGTCCTCTGATATTAATTAATATTGGGATGTATGTTTTCTTGCATAAAACGGACAAACCTAAAAATGGAAATGCCAAATATCAGGTCAATTTTGCCACCACGAAAGGAAACTTTAAACTGGACAACATCAAACGTGGAGCATCAATTATTGGTTCTGCCGGAAGCGGAAAGACCGAGAGTGTTGTGTATGGATTCCTGAAACACTTCCAAAAAGAAGGTTTTTGCGGAATTATCCACGATTATAAAGACTTTGAACTGACCGAGATGGCTTATCCACTTTATAAGGATACCAATATCCCTTTTAAGGTAATTTCCTTCGACAAAATCATAGATAGGGTAAATCCTGTTGCACCACGCTATTTAGAGAACGAGGAAAGCGTAAACGAGGTGTCAAGGGTATTAATCGAAAATCTTTTGGAGCAAAGAGAGTCAGGAACAACTGGCACAACAAAATTCTTCAATGATGCAGCGGAAGGCTTGATTGGTGGATTGATTTGGAAATTGAAAACCACCTATCCACAGTTTTGTACACTTCCACATTTGATTGCCATATATCAATATCTGGACACGGAAAGCCTTATCCAGTTTTTGGAAACCAATACGACATCGAGGGCAATGGCAGATGCATTTATCAGTGGAAAAGATTCTGAACGACAGACCGCAGGTGTAAAGAGCACTCTGGCCAATGCGCTAAAACGAATTAGCACACAGCGAATTTTTATGGCGTTGTCTGCGGACGAAGTTCCCTTAAATATCAATCATATAGATAACCCTGCTGTGATTTCGATTGTGAACAACCCCAAATTCGAAACATCCTATTCACCAGTAATCGCCACCATTATTCACACTATAACCAAGCAAATGAGTGTTCGTAATAGCAAACCATCTTTTCTTCTGATGGAAGAAGCGCCAACTATACGATTATTGAATATGCACCGTATTCCTGCCACATTGCGAAGTTATGACATATCCACAATCTATGTGATGCAGGACAAAATACAAAACGATATGATGTATGGGGATAAGGCAAGTAAAGCAATATTGAGCAATCTTTCCTATCAGTTTTTCGGAAAGGTCAACGACCCAGATACAGCCAAATATTACGAACGATTTTTTGAGATTATCAAAGATCCAACCAAAAGTGTGAGCCGAGGGCACAATCTTGATTTTGATACACGTGTAACCACTGGAGAAAAAGAGATTCCAAAAATAAGGGCGGATGTATTTTTTCGATTGAAACAGGGCGAGTTTATTACCTATGCGGATGGAAAGGATAAGAAAGTACAATTCAAATTGGAAAAGATTCAGAGGGAGATTCCAGAAAATGGCAGGGAATTTTCAAATGCTGACTTGGAGGCAAATTTTGAACGGATTTATGAGGAGGCTAGGTCAATATTTAAAAATTAATTATTAGTATCTTTATTGCCGATTTATTTTAAGTAATGACCGAAACAAACCGCATAGAATATAAACGAGAATTATCCGATGGACTTGAAAAAGAGGTCATTGCTTTTTTGAACTATCGTGAAGGTGGCATTATCTATATCGGTATTGACAAAAACGGAAATACTTATGGCCTGCCAGATGCAGATGGCGACCAATTGAAGATTAAGGATAGACTGAAGAACAATATCCGTCCTTCTGCACTTGGCTTGTTTGATATTGTGAGCGAAGAAAGTGATGGCAAGCATATTCTAAAAATCATTGTCGCCAGTGGTCCGGAAAAACCATATCATCTCAAAAAATATGGAATGAGCGAAAAAGGTTGTTTCATTCGTTTGGGTTCTGCAGCAGAACCAATGCCACAAAAGATGATTGACGAACTTTTTGCGAAACGCACCCGTAATTCCATAAGTAAAATCAAGGCAAGTCGGCAAGATTTAACTTTTAGCCAATTAAAAATATACTATCAGGAATCAGGGTATAATCTTGGTAATTCATTTGCTAAAAACCTTGAACTTCTTACTGAGGATGGTTTGTATAATTATGCGGCATATTTATTGGCAGACAAAAACAATACTTCTATAAAAGTTGCCAAATATTTGAGTTCGAATCGCATCGATTTAATAGAGAGCAACGAGTACGGTCACGAATGTTTGGTAAAAGCAACGAAACAAGTCATCGATAAGGTTGCTGTAGAAAATAGAACTAACACTAAAATCACAGCGAAAGAAAGACAACAAGCCAACCTATGGAATCCCATCGCTTTACGCGAGGCAATCATTAATGCCTTTGTGCATAATGATTACACTAACGAGATTGTTCCAAAGTTTGAAATTTTTGCCGATAGAATTGAAATTACATCTGCTGGGGGTCTGCCTGAAGGATTGAGCAAACAAGAATTTTTCGAGGGCTTTTCAGTCCCACGAAATAAGGAACTGATGCGAATTTTTAAAGATTTGGAACTCGTAGAGCAATTAGGTTCTGGCATCCCCCGTATTTTGGAACATTATGGTAAAGAGAGTTTTGTCTTTTCAGACAATTTTCTGAGAATGACCTTTGTTGCTAATGAAGCTGCTATTGAAGAAGGTGGTGTAACAGGTGGTGTAACAGGTGGTGTAACAAGTGATGCAATTGATGCAATTGAAGCTTTAACCAAAAGACAGAAAGAAGTCCTTAAACTTATTGCCGCAAATTCTTCCGTAACCTATAATGAAGTAGCTGAAGCTCTAGGTATTAATGAATCTGCTGTTGGTAAGCATATTACAGCTATCAAGAACAAAGGTTTTTTAATACGCCAGGGTGGTACACAGGGTTATTGGGAAATAAACCTCGATAAAAACTTGAAATAGAAATTCTATTTAAAAAGGTCCTTTATCCCTTGGTCCATTATGCGTTACCTTCCATTGATTGTTTTCTTTGACCAGTTTAAAAATCCCTGGTTTTGGGTCGTAAACCGTTGAATATTTTACCCAAGCCACCTCGCCATCCATAGCTTCATCGACCACTTTAAAATTAGCTTCTGAATCTTTATCTTCAGCAAACATTGCTTGGATACTTGAAAGGTTTGCATAGCCTTCCGCAGTGGTATATTTTTTTAAGGTAGCTTCATCACCGTGATAAAAACTTTCAGCAACAACTTTAGCGGTTTCAGAAGGAGAAAGATTCTTGTTTTCTGAACACGATAAGAACAATAATATAAGTGAGCAAATGACTAATTTTTTCATAATTTTATTAATTTGGGTTATTGATATATTTATGCGATATTTTCAGTTCTATATTCCGTTCGCCATCTTTTTCGTGCAGTTTCAAAACAGTTCTGCGGTCATTGGACAAAGAAAATTTTGGCAGTACATATACAAACCGCACCGTTTCATTTTCTATTATTTTCGAAGGCAGATTCTGTTTAAAAATAGGTTCTTGATACAGACGTTGTAACGATTTTCTTTTTCCTTTCTGTCTTGTTTCAACCGAGAGTTTTAAGAAATTCAAATCATAATCCAAACTAGAATTATTCTTAATCTGGATGACGAAGTAAAGTTCTTCAGTATCAAAAACAATATTTTCAACGCTTAAAACAATACCTTCTTTCTCCTTTTTAATCCTTCCAATACGCTGCTTTCTTTCAAGAAGATAAGAACTGAATCTCTGGTAATAATAATCTCGGTTATTAATATTTTTTTGAGAAATAATAACTGGAACTGAATCATTAGTTGGTCTTTCATTCCCAATGCTACTTGACTTAGGTATGAAATAATTGAGTTCCGATAGTTTTTCTTTATATCTTACAATATACGAAAAAATTGAACCATTTCTATTGATTATCAGTAGATTACTTTCTTTTCCAGGCTTTGCTTGCAGCAAACCAAAATACTGTTCTTTTTCACGGTTATAAGTGAAAACAAAATTCTCAGATCCAGTTATACCTTGTCGAATGGGTTCTGGAAAAAACAGCGCAACATTTTTGGTGTCATTGGCATAAATAGTATCCAGATATTTAGTTGTTTGTGCTATTGATTGTGCAGCACTAGTGCTGGATGCAAAAGTGTAAATTAGAACGGCAGATATTAAAATAAATGTTCTCATAGCTTTGGTTTTAGAATTAGTCTGTAGTTATTCAATACGGTTACTTTTAAGTTTCGATTATTACGTTTGAGTACCTTAGTAATTCCGCCAACTTGCGGAACACTCGGAATATTAATATCGCCTATAACATCGTCCAGAACTTCATTGGTGGCTTCTGCCCGAAAATTGTTTTCAACATAGATCCCCTCGCTACCATCCTGTAAATCGAACGCTTTGAGTTTGGTAGGATGATGTTTGATATTCTCTATTTCTATTAAAGCGCGATTGGGCTGAAAACTGATAAATCCAAAAACAAGTGTGTTTTTTGACATTTGTATGTTATTAATCATTGCAGTTTTGGTAAGGCGCATTCTCAATCTGCTATTTGCTTTAATTATTTGGTCGCCATCAACGACTACATATAATGTTTCATCCGTATTACTGATAATTGAAATGTCGTTTGGTTTGGGCGAAGCCGCAAAGAATAATTGATGTTCAAGACCCAATTCTTTGGCTTCAATCTTCTGTTCCCGTTTTATTTCTGCGGAATCTACTTCTTGAACCTTTTTAGGAGCTGTTTTTCTTGAACCAATATTCTGATAGTTCAAATCAGAATATTTGATTTTTCCTGTGGGGTAGATGCTATCCACGATACGTTGTTTTTCACGTTCAGGCAGGTCTTTATCATAAAAGCCAAGGGAATCAATCAGTTTTTCATCGTAAATGCTTGGCGCATTGTTCTCACGTACCTCTTTTAAATCATTGATGGCATCCAGTTTGGAATCGTATTCTTTTTGATTTTCTTCCAAATCCGGTACTAAAGTCTGTTCAAGGTTTTCATTTTCACTTTCATCATCGCCCATTACCATAACGGAATAGGAAATCAGGAATATGAAAATCACAGCTAATACTGCTGCAAAGACAATTTTATTTTTTTCAATTTTCATTGTTCAATTTTTTTAAGGTGTTTTCGAAATAGTTTGTAATTAATAATCCGTGTGGATTGTTCGGAAAGTTTCGATCGACTATAATTAGGTTTCCTGTCGAAATCAGTTCGTAAGTGTCAATTATGGAACCTCTATTGATTTCAAAAATGGTCGTCGTGGTAAAACTATATGAACCATTATTTTCGATTATCCTTGAATCGATACTCAACACTTTTTGAACCAGGGAGTATTGTAACAGTCGATTGTAAACGCCATCAGCTTTCTTTTGGCGATAAGTGTTATCAATGGAACTGTTACCCAGCCAAAGCGCTTTTTCCAAGTTCCGTTCATAGTTACTGGCATCAAGGTTATAGAAGTAGTTGTGGAACAGTTCTAAATGCGCCAAAGCTTCAACCCTGAAATTTTCTTTTTGGGTAACGAGTTTTAACGGAATGATGCTACCATCGGTATTGATGGCAAAGGCACTGTTTAGCGCACTTTTATGAGTAGTAAATGCCATCCAAACGGAAAATGTACTAGCCAAAAATGCAGATACTATAACTGCTAAAACGATAAAACGATTCAACTTTAGGACATTGTAAATATTTTTATAAGGCGTTTTCATTCTGATTTGTTTTAGTTGGAAAATAATCTTAATGTGAAGGACGTGGCGCGCCTGTATAATTTGAATTTCAAGAAGACGATAAAGCCAACTGAACCAAGCTGTACCACAGGAGCGAAAAATCCTTGACCTACATCCGTTCCAAAAAGGTTATTCCAAAAATTTGTATTGATTTCTGTGTAAAGTGCATTCACAAATACGTTGACCAGAAAAAATGCTGGCACCAACATATAAACAGCTGCATAAAGTTTGAAGAAATTATAAGCCAAAGATCGAAATTTCTCAAATACCGCTAAACTGATAACCAATGGAAAAAACGCCTGCATAATGCCCAAAAGAAAGAATCGTTCTGCTAAAAAGAGCGGATAAATAAACAGATCCAAAATCCATAGAATGATGCCAATGATAAAGGCAAATATTTTGAACCCATAAAGTGGCGTTACCAAAGCTTCATAAAGCAATGTCATTGCATTTTTTTGCAGCGTCAATTAAATTTACATCTTCCTCTATTGGAATGTCCTGCATTTGCAAAGGCAATAAAGCTGGTGCCGTTCCTCTATATTGTGCTTCTATTGAAACTAATATGCCATCAAAAAAGCCCAATACCTGTGTTGAGAATATCACTAATATTACAACGGCAAAATTCTTTGCTAATTCCCCAGGACTCAATCCCCAAGTATAACCATCTTTATCTGCAATACCTTCATTATATTTTTTGAGGATATTGACCAAAAAAAACAGAACCGCAAGCGTTTTCATTCCTGCAATAGTATATTGCGAAAAATTGCTGTTTTGTATCGTCTGGAAAACTGTGTCTATATATTCCAGTCCAATCCCTAAAATGATGGTTGCGGTCATTTTTAGTATTCTGTTTCGCGGTTATTGATTTTATCCTGCATTTTTCTGAAGGAAATAATATCCTTGTAGCGTTTTGTTTTGGCTTTCACGTTAGAAACCATTTCCTTTGATTCCAGCTCTTTTTGTTTAAGGATTTCAGCACGTTCAGCATCGCTCATTTTTAGATAATCGCTGGATAGGATTTCGTCTATGAAATCCATTGTTTCAAGTGAATTCTCAACAATGGAACTGAAGGATAGAGAGACACGAGCTACTTCATCGGGTTTGATATAAGGGGAATCAAGAATATTCCTTAAATCATCTTGCATCATATTAATTAAGCGTTGATTGTTGCGTCCTATCTCCCGAACGGCATTCAATTGTCTAATCACATCATTGACCTTTTCAATGTTTTCTTTTGCTGTTTTCATAAATTGAACTGTCTTAATAATATTTGCAGTTTGCTTACCTGATTCTATTAGTTGTTTTACCAAGCTTATAAAATTGGTATTGTCATAAGTTGGCATTCCTTGGGCGGTAGCATTACCCGACAAAAAGAAGGTCAAGGCTACTGTCATTACTAAAATTTTGAATTCCGTTTTATTCATTGTAAAAAATTTGTTTTGGTATTCGTGAATCTTCG
This sequence comes from Mariniflexile sp., assembly GCF_052728615.1. NCBI lineage: Bacteria > Pseudomonadati > Bacteroidota > Flavobacteriia > Flavobacteriales > Flavobacteriaceae > Mariniflexile > Mariniflexile sp. Next base: position 219,078 of record NZ_JBFVFE010000001.1, read on the forward strand.
ATTTCATAATATTATGTTTTAGATGTGAATTGAATTATTGCTTTTTGCATATCGTGATGCTCTTCGTAAAGCTCCATTATTTCTTCGTTTTCCTTACCATCCGTGAGGTATGCAGCATAAACTTTTTTGGGAACTTCAAGTCTAAAAATGTTGCTTTCCTTTCCAATCTTTATAAACATTTCTGTGTACTTGCGTGGTCCGGAAAGATTGTTCTTTATGGACTTTAATTGGTTCAAGTCGTGGCTTGAAAGATTGAGGCGTTTAACCAATTCGACATACCCTTTTTCATTATTAAGGCTGTAAATAACCTGGGTATTTTCAAGTATGCTTGCAGATGTCGAATTATTGGGCAATTGATTTATGGATTGCAGAATGATACCAATAGCACCGTTTTGTTTTCTAATAGCTTGATAGTAGAATTCCACGCTTTCCAAAACGTTTTCAAACTTCAATTGTTTGGCAAACTCATCAAATAAGATGATGCCTTTTTCAGCACGATTTTTCCAGATTGTCCGTTGGATTGCTGATTTTATGAGTTTCAGCATTACGGATAAAATTTCCTTATTATCCTTGACTTCATCCAGTTCAAAAACAATCAAGCGTTTGTCCTCAATTTTATAGGTTTGGTCTTCGCTGACTTCAAAAAGAAAACTATATAGACCATCGCCAACATACTCCGACATGACGTGCAAAAAGCCCGTAACATTAAAGTAGTCAGGATGGATTTTAAGTTGATTTAAGAGTTCTTTTTGATTATTTTCTATAAAGCTGTAAAAACCATCCAAAGAGTGATTTTCTGAAGTGCTATCGTAATAATGACGCAATATCTTTTTAACCGAAACAGATTGAGCTTTTGTTATTTTTAAATCTGAAGCAAACAATTCAAATAGAAACACAGATAAATCTTCAAGGCGTTCCGGAGTCAGGTCATTTACGTTGCTGATATAAAATGGGTTGATACCCAAATTCTTTCCACTTTCGTAACGCAGCACGGTATATTGTTCAGGATAAAGTTTAGCAAATTTGGTATAAGAACCGCCCAGATCAATGATGACCAAACGAACGCCACTTTCAAAATATTGGCGTAATATGTTATTCGCCAAAAACGATTTACCTTCTCCCGTAGGAGCGAATATGGCAAAGTTGCGTGCCTTGATACGTTTCTTTTTTTCGTCCCAAACATCTTTTAAAACGGGGATATTATGTTCCCTATCATTGAAGATAATTCCAGTTGCATCACTTTTGTAGTTGGTATTATTGATGAACAAACATAGCGCATGTTTCAAATCAGTTACATACATATCCGTGTTGCAGAAATTGGAAGAGAAGCAGCAATAACTGTTCAGTATATAATTCTTCCGTTCCTCGCCTCGTGGGTAGTATGGAATGATGTCCAGTTCTTTAAATTCGGTCTTAATTTTAGAACCAATCCGACCTAAATTTTCTGGATTTTTGTCCCAATAGATAATATTAATATGGCCACGGATTATTCTTGAATTATCATCGACATTTATTTGGTTAAGGATGTGCTGAATTTTGCCAAGGACCACTTTATTCTGTGAACCGAAGTTTGAACTTTTATTCAGTTCCTCAACCTTTTTATCAAGCAGCTTGCGCCATTTCTGTTTATCGTCCAAATAGATAATTTGGTTAACGATATGGTTTTCATTAAGCGTAAGCCCTAAACCATCAATAAACCCTTGATGAAACACAAAATCGTCAGAAGTGAATTTCTCATTGGTCTTGCTACTCTGTACACTTTCGCCAAAGCACAGTTCGCTATTGATGGCAAGGGCATCAAAATAGTTTTCGCCTATATGGATGCTTTTCTTTTCAAGTAAAATATCGGTGTCAAATCCTTCATTGAACCCGTTGAAATAAGAATTTGTCATACTTTGGATTTGGGTTGCTTCGAGCGGAACAAGTTCAATCTTCCTGCTGTTATTGATAAAAGAAACAGAATCACTTACCGAACCGATAAAACTCTTTACGGTATCATCCATTTTTTGAACAATGTCCTTTGCGACTTTACGAAGCGGATTGACATATTTCGGATTGTTCAACGCTTTATTCTTGGTCAAGATGAAAAAAAGTAAACAACGATGCTCCATATATTCACGGCCCTTAAAATGGTCGTGGGTTGCTTTTTCCAAAAAGGTTGAATTAGGCAGCTGTTCAGATGAATAAGATTTTTTGATATAGATGTCCTGTTTGTGAACAACTGTTCCCACAGACAAAGATTTTAATGCCTGAAACCAAGCACCGTGTAAATCCTCAAAATCCTTTTCGGAAAGGGAATAGATTTCAGGCAATATTCCTTCATAGCACAACACTACATTACCATTATTGGCAAAGATGATATTGTCTTGAATATCCGTAATAGGTCGATATTCCGATAGATTAATCTTGTTCATAAACTAAACCAGAGGTTTTTTTATTGCTTATAATTCTTGGGAAAGCTTTTGCCATTTGAAAAAGCTGTGGGTTGTGGGTCAATTTTGACAAGGCAACATACAGGGTTGCATTAAAAATCAGTATGCCAATAATCATTATAAAACTGAAAGAGAATATGATGATTAAAAGTGAAGCGATAATCGATACCATCATCAGGGCAAATAGAGAGATGGGCAGTCCAAACATGACCGCCCGTTTTCTGATGTTCTTATAAACCTCATACCGTTTCATTAGACTACGATTGAGATTAAATAAGTAAAAATACCGACCACCGCACCAGCGATAAGCACAAATACAAGTACTCTTGTAATTCCTTTTTTGAGGTCAGCGTTTTCGCCAAAGAAGTGTCCTGCATTAAAGAGGAAGCCAACAAGGAAGATAACACCTAATATTATTGGGAAGATTGTCCTGATGGTATCTGAAACATCATTTACAGAATCTTCAATACCACCAATTTGCGCGAAGCTTGGTGCAGCTAGTAATAACAGAAAAGTTAACAGTAGAATTGATTTTTTCATAAGAAATAGATTTTAAATTTTTAGTATCCGTGCAGTACGTCATACTTCGGCGTCTGCTAAGATTTTTGCGAAATCTATTATGAATTGAAGCTTATGGAAGAAAAAAAATAAACTTTAACGCAACTTCATGTTAAACTTTGGAAGATTCTTAATGTTATGATGGATTTATTGAATTTTGTTCAAACAAGTAAAGAGATGAACACTTTTAAACCGTTTTATAAAATACTATTTATCATGAGTTTATGTCTCATGGTTTTATCACTTAATTCACAAAATATTGAAAATAAAAAAGTTGTGGTTATTGATCCTGGGCATGGTGGAAAGGATTCTGGAGCTATTGGACCAAATGGAATCATGGAGAAGGATATTGTATTAAATATAGCAAAGGCAATGATTCAATTAAATACAAATACTAGTAGTGATTTTGAAATCTATTTAACACGTTATGCAGACACATTAATTTCATTATCGGATAGAACACGATTAGCTAAAACCCTTAAAGCGGATTTGTTTATTTCGCTGCATTGTAATCAGTCTGAAAACCCAAAGGCTAGAGGTGTGGAAGTTTATGTTAATGCAAGAAGTGGTAATTATTTAAAGGAGTCAATTCTGTTGGCTTATGATTTAGAAAAGCAAATAAAAACTAAACTTGGATTTGAAAGTAGAGGGGTTAAGTTTGGGGATTTTCAGGTGTTAAGAGATTTGGTTGATTTTGGTCCATCTGTACTTGTGGAGTTGGGGTTTTTGAGTAATTGGGATGAGATAATTTTTTTATCATTTAGTACTAATACCAATAGTTTGGCAAGTATAATTCTTATGTGTCTAATATGAATAAAATATATAGTTATGATAAATTTCTATATTGTAACATTTATGATAATTGTACATTAACAAAATTAGTATATTAGGAAAAAAACGCGTAAAATCATTTATTTTAAAATAGAAATGGTATTTATAAAAATTGTAATTTTACATATAATAATTTTAGCTTAGTGTAAACTAATTAAATGTTTAAAGGAATTATTAAATCAAAGATGAGCCAACTTCAATTAAATCAACACATAGGAACAGCAAAGGACAACAGAAACAATCCAATTCACGATTGGTACAGATTTACGGCTGGATTTTCTTATAAATTAGTGGAGAAAATCATTGATATTGAAAAGCTTGGCCCTAATGATTGTATTTATGAAAGTTTTGCAGGTTGTGGAACGACTTTGGTGTCAGCCCAAAAAAATGGAATTCGAGCCGTAGGCAATGAAGGGCAGGAACTTCTCTTTAATGTTATAAAAGGAAAGCTTGATTGGTCTGTAGATGCAGAATCGATAAGGAAAATTATTACAGATTTGGAAAAAAGCATTTCTAATAAGCAATCTAAAAAACCTTACCATCAACTTTTAGAAACATTATATTCAAATAGCAACCTATATCAGCTCTATTTTATTAGAGATTATATTGTTGAAAATGTAAAACAGAATAATATTTCTTCTTTTTTAAATTTAGCGTTAACACAATCGTTACATAAAGTTAGCATACACCCTATTGCTATACCCTATATTTCCAGAAGCAAAACTTTAAGTAATACATTATCTGCCTTTGATACTTTTAAAAACACAGTTTTTAAAATGATTGAAGATTTAAAAACAGTGATTGATAAGCCTGTAACAACAGAAATTTTTCTTCACGATTCAAGAAAAAAAAATGAGGCTATAAAGGATAATTCGTGTACAATCTGCATAACATCACCACCATACCTTAATAATTTGGATTACGGAGAGGTTTCAAAGGTGTGTTCTCACTTTTTTGGCTTTACAAATGATTGGAACGAAATTACGGAAAAGGTTAGAAAACATTTAGTTACTGGAGCTACAACTCATTATAAGGAGTCTGAATTCGATATTGAAATTTGGAAAACTGAAGAATTTTATTTGAATAATAAAATTATAATGGACAGTTTACTTCCAGACATCATACAAATAGAAAATATTAGCAAAACCCGTAAAGGAAAAAAGAGTTTTCACATACTTGCTTTATATTATTTCCAAGATATGTACCAAGTTTTTTTGGAAATGAGAAGAGTGTTGAGAAGTGGTAGTAAAGCTTACTTGGTTTTAGGTGATTCTGCACCTTATGGCGTTTTCATTGATACTACAAAAATTTTAGGCGAAATTGCTAAAAATTGTGGATTTAATAAGTATGATATTGTAAAAATTCGAGAAAGAGGAACTAAATGGCAATCCCTAACATATCGTCATAATATTAAACTTTCAGAAAACATTCTTGTGCTTGAATAAAAGAATTGAAAACATAACCAATCTTCCAAAGAAAGAACTTCCTATTTTAAATGATAAAGTTGTGGCTGAAAAGTACAATAAGGGATGGTCTTATTCCAATGTTTATTATTTGCAGCCAGTAAAGGATATTTATTTAATTATTAAAAATAGTGATTCTACAAAATTAAATAATAGAAAAATTCGAGAAGATTATTTAAAAATCACAGCAGATTTAAGCAGTAAATGGTCAGATAGGAAAATTTTGGAATATGTAAATGGGATAAAAAACTTCGGGCTTATCGACCAAGATTATAACGTTTTAAGAGATGTGTTTACCGATTCAGTACTTGGTAATGAAATAACTACAAACGATTTAATAAATTTTAAAGATATTTTCTTTAACTATTTTAGATTTAAAGAAATATCAAGTTGGTACATTAACCCAACGCCAGAAACTCATGATAAATTTGAATCTTTAGATTTAAAATACCTTATTGATAGTTCAAAACCCCTCTACGCCATGAAGGATGGGAAATTTTTTAATAAAATAATTCTTCATTTGGAAGATAATGACACAGTTTATGTCATTAATGAAAAATCATCGCATCTTATGAGATTTTATGAGGTTTTTCTTAAATGGAGTACCACATTGGGAATAATGGAAAAATTTAATTTAAATTTGGTCAATATAAAAACTTCTGATAACAGAGAAATAACGATGTCTTATTTTATAAAACCATTTAAACCGTTCGACTTAAAAAAACTCATTGTAGACTTAAACATTAAAAAAAGGCAAATTTCAATTCCGGAATTGGTTTTTGAAATCGCCAAAAGATTTTGTTATTCTGTTTCAGAAATAAAGGATTTTATAATAAATCAGATACAAAACAGTGATGATTTGACCTATGAAAGAACCTCTGCGGTATTTATCCTTAAAGGACGAAATAACAAAGAAAAAATTAAAGCTGCTACATATTTGTATCCAATTATAAATGACAGCTATGTTTCACACCTTATTATAAGAAAATGACAATAGATGTAAATCAAATTTTTAAAAATAGAGAAGATCAAACGGATCAGGATAGATATAAAAGATTGAAATTAACTTCAAATCCTTTTCCTAAATCTGGTACCGCAAATATAAATGAATCTTCGGAGCAAACAAAAGCTCTCACACCTATTGATGACACGGTTCATAGACAAGTAGTTAATTATATTGTGGATTCACTTTATGCTACTAATGAAGAAGACCAAAAATTGATAGGTACCATTACTGGTGATTATGGTACTGGCAAGACACAATTGTTATTGTATGCAAAATCGATAATTCAAAGCAAGAGTAAAAAAGCTTTTGCTATTTATATCAACAACCCAGGAACGACACTATCACAATTAATTGGGTCTATAATTGAGAAAATTGGGCAAGAACAATTCAAAAAATATTTATGGGCCCAAGTAATTGATGAAATCAAAAATGAAAATAACGAATACAAACAGCAACTTTCAAAATTTTTAGTCAATCCACAAGGTAAAATGTTTGGTGAAAAGAATGACCCTTTTTCTGTGGAAAATGAAGCAAATCACAAAGCTTTTTTAGATGCTTTTATCAATCAAATTAATAATAAAAATTCACGATCACAACTTAATGAAACTTTAAAAATCATAATTCTTAAGATTTTAGAAAAAAGAAATAATGATGCAGTCATTGCTGATTATTTCTACAATCTTATAGCAGAGGATTTCGGCGTGAGTAAAACATGGGAAACCATAACTTCAGGAACTGGAAAATACCTTGATAGCAAGGTTGTGAAATTATTGAATGCAATAATTGATATTGTGCAAGATCAAGGTTTTGAAAGGTTCTATCTGTTAGTTGATGAGTTTGAGGATATAACATCAGGAAGACTTACAAAAAAAGAGAGTGATTCGTATGCCTATAATTTAAGGGCTCTTATTGATAAAAATCGACGTTGGTGTTTGTTGCTTGCATTAACAAGAACTGCCTTGGAAGATATAAGAAAAATTTCACCACCATTAGCTGACCGTCTTACTGATAGGGAAATAAATATTGAAAGATTATCTGCGGAACAATTCAGAAGACTTGTAACAAATTACCTAAATTTAAGCAGAGAACCCAGTGAATCTTTTGACCCTTTTACAGAGGAAGCATTGAACATAGTAAATAAATCTTCTGGCGAGTTGCCAAGATTAGCTTTACGAAAACTTCATTTTTTAATAGAGAGAGCTGCAGATGAGAAAAATTGTGAATTAATTGAGGATAATTTTGTGAATACTCATCTTCAGTAAATCTTAGTATGGAAGAAGCAAATAAGGTTATAGACCCAACGTTTAAAATAAAAATAGCACTCGACACACAACTTTTGGCATATTTAATTGATGAAAGCTATCCAAGTTTTAATCGTTTTTATGACTGTCTAAAAAATTCCCCTTTTGTGGATATTGTTTGTTCACGTTTTGTAACCTTCGAATATATTGGTATTAGAAAACTGGAGCACTATTTACATAAAGTTTATTCATCTTCAGCGGGTAAAATGAATTTGAGTTCGGCATTACAATACCGGCGTGACTTTAAAGCACCTGAACTTGATTATGAATCATGCTTTGAAGATGTTAAAAAGGAAATTGAACAAGAACTCAAAAGACTTAACGATGATTTTGGTATTCAGTATGACGACAATATACTGCATCAAGGATTATGGCATCCTCATCAAGAATTATTATTATCTTCCAGATTATCAAAAGAAGATTGTTTAGTTCTATTATCAAGTATATACCCTCAAGAATTCATAAAGGAGTCACATTCAATTTTTTTAACAAATGACAGCCAATTTTTTGATTCCTTTTGCGGCAATACCGATTACAGAATGGCCTCTATAGACCAAGTTTTTGACGAAAATGGAATATTAAAGCCAGAAACTTTCAGTATAAAAAAAATTGGCCTCAATAGTTCTACAGTTTACAATTTAACTAAACAAATAACAGATGAAATTATTGACCAATTTGCAGCGGATTTTATTTTTAATCAGATTTCAATTAAAAATGAGCATTTAGTTTTAGGAAAAACTATTAAATGTGATTGTAGTCAAGAACTAAAAAAATCGATGCTTTGTTTCGATTTGTATAATAAAAAAGAATTACCTGAAAAGATCTATACTGCCATACTTTATAAATCTGGTAAAGAGGTCAAACTATATATTCATCATTCAGTATTTAAAGATTTTTATCATAAAAAGAAAATAGAATCTTTCCCATATATTGCAACAGAAGATCCCGATTCTCAACATATTACTTTGCTTTTGAAAGAAAAAGATGGTTCATTTCTAGAAGAAAATCTAATGACATTTTTGTCTTTAAAGGGCAATATAATCTTTATCCATCCGGATAATTTTATTTAGATAAAATATTGATTTTTTTGAATTAAGAAATTATAAATCTATCTTTCCCCAAACCAAAGGATGCTCACTAGCAGCAACATTTTTATTAGTGACAGATTTGTAAACAGACCATTGTGGTCGTTTTTCTGGCCACACCGCCTTACGGTTTAAGCCACTATCTTTCATGGTTTCAAATAAGGCAGGAGATAACAGCATATAATCTTTTTGCTTGATGTTAACACCTTTTCTATATGCACCTAAACGGTGGTAAGTAGCATCGTTTCCAGCATCACAATCTACCTCAAAGGACAAGTGTTTAGTAATGTCTTTTAAATTGGTTTGTTGGAGTAGAGGCGATAAAGAATCGCAATAGGACGGCGCATTAAGCGTACCTGCAACAATGATATTTTTTTTAACTTCAGTTATGCGTTCCTGGTAGATGGTTGCAATGTAGTTTGCTTGTTTTTTTCTTATGACATCTGTAAAATCTTTGTCTTTTGTTTGTTTTTGTAATTGAGTTGATAAAATATGAATGGTTACATTATTTGGTGTTAAAACTTCAAATTCAATAAGGCAATTTATTGGATGTGTTTTTATTGAGACTAATGTGTAATCTTTACGAAGTAAAATACCTAATTCTAAACCTTTAAGGGTATCACTTTGAACAACAAAAGATTGTGTGTAAGGATTGCAATCAAATTTCGGTAAAATCAATTGGTTGAATTCTTCCAAAGAAGCTCTATCTTCAATTTCTTGAAGCAATAAAATATCTGGATTAACAGCTGCAATAACACGCGCTTTGTTATCGGTAGCTTCAGGTCTAATCGGTGCCGTTTGCAATTCTATCCAACCATTCCACTTTGTGAGGTCACTAGCTTTAGAATCGGTGGAATAGTTTAAGCCTTTCATATATAAAAAACCTGCTTTTCTACGCAGAACAGCATAAGGTCGTGGACTCGATTTTTCAAAACCTGTTAAAAAAGAAAGTTCCCGAATGCGGGTTTGATCTACTAAAGAAATGGAAGGTTTTCGCATTAAATCATCAAGCTCGTTTATCCAGTCGGTTAAATTTTTTCCGAAGGGTTTTTCTAATAAGCTTTTATCACGATGGAATAAATTCTGGATATTAAAGGTTGCTATTTTCATAATGTTTTGGTATTATTTTCGTTTATCGTTGGTGTCTTTTTCAAATGCCACTAAATTGAACAACTGGCGCATTCTGCTCCGTACCCTGTTTCCGTATAAATCTTCCAATTCTTCCGCATTTAAGTTCGTTGTGGCATGGGTTTTTATGTTGTGTTTTAGGAAAATTTCATATCGGGATAAGAGTATCTCTCCCATCACATTGCAGTCTTTTCCATAATGTCGGCCAATGGGTTCCACACCCAAATCATCAAAACAAAAAAACTGACTGTTGCCATAATCTTCAATAGTTTTGTAACCTAAATGGTTAAAGCCGAAAACAATGTTACGGGCGGGCACCACAATGTATGGACGCTGATGTGGAACAATATGTTTTAAAAGTCGCATCAAACTGGTTTTACCACAACCAACAGGTCCAGAAAGTAAGATACCTTTGTTTGGATCGATGTCATGTCGTTCGCAGTTTTCAAGGTCTTTTATGAAATAATGGCAAAGTTTCATGATGACGTTATGGTCTTCTTCATAAATTTTAAAATACTTACCAAAGAGTAATTTTCCCTTTGCATCCAAATAAATCAGGATTTTTTCAAAATCGTAGAGAACGCTTTTGCCATCAAACTTTCCTAGTGAATATTCAACGCCACCTTCGGTAATTTTAGAGGGGTTGTCCATAGTCCTTGTTTTTAGTGGTTCGCAAGTTGTCCATAATTTGGGACGCTTGTTTTTTGTTTGGTTTATTTCCCTCGTGGAATAATTCTGTTCTGTCCATCCAGTTCGTCGCCAGGGCACGCCAATCTCTAATTTCATTTCCATCACTCGTTTGCCAGTTCCGAGTTTCATAATGCTCGAAGAATTTTTTTCCTTCATCAGCATTAAAACCCTTTTCAATAAAAAAATCAATAACGGCCTGCCAGCCCTTTGGTTGTTTTATATTGTTTACTTGTTTGGTATTGTTTATATTAGATACCAATGCTTGTCCACTGGTGGGACGGTTCGAATACACAGCTTGTCCATTTTTGGGATGGTGTTGGTACGCAACTGGTTCATGTATGGGATGGTAGTGTTCCGCCAGCTGTTCGAGTATGGGATTGTAGTGTTCCGTAACTGGTTCATCACTCGTCTCGATAATGGACATCTTAATTTTGCTGCCTTTGTATGGGTTATTAGAAGGAAAGTATGATAGGTAGTTCCATTGATCAAGGTCTGTCACGCATCTATGATAAGTAGAATTTGAGCCAATCTTGGCTACACGCATTAATTCTCTTCGATTCACGTAGAACTCATCCGCAAATCGGCTACTGTTCCACTCTTGAAACAGCGCCATATACAGACTTATGTGCGTTGGATTAAGGCGATCGTCGAAAAAGAACTTTTCAAAAGCCGCATTAAGTAGCTTTATATAGTTCATAGCCTAAGAATTTATACCTTGGCCCATGCGGTTGTTGCTCATTATACGCTCAATTTCCTCAGCATCATAGTAAATTATCCCACCAACTTTCGTGTAGGGCAACGTACCTTTGATTCTAAAATTTTGCAGCGTTCCAGGGCTTACTTGAAGTAAATCCATCACCTCTGATGATTTTAGATACTTTTTAAGTTTTCCTGTGGCTTGTTTTGCTAACATGTTTTTAATGTCATCGAGCAATTCCATCTTGAATTCTCGAAGATCGTCGGTGGTAATAATAGTTACTGGCATAATAAAATGATTTTAAAGAAAGGGGCTGTCGTAATACTCTCAATTAATAGATAGCCCCTAACCTGATTTGACTTTCGTTTTACAAATTTGGGATGGTTTATTGGATTTTATTCCCCAGTTCACCGGAGGTCAGGTAAAAATTTAACATTTTTAAATTTGGTGGATTTTGTTGCGTTTTGGGGTCTTGAACCTTGTTTTTAATGTCTAGCAAACATTAAATGTCCGGATATATTGAGCAAAAGGCAAAAAAGCGGGGGTTGACCGAAGTACCGTTAAAATTTAACATTTCACAGAACAATCTCTAAGAATCCTGATGGTCAATCTCGTCAATAAAACGACAAGACAATTCATCCAGAAATTTTGTTTTGCTATGTTTTCGTAACCTTATGTCAGAATATATTTTATAGAAGTCCCCCAGTTCAATATTGAATATTTTTTGTAGTTCAAGAGCAAGTTCCTTAATATCCAAATTACCGTTATTAACAACACCAGCGTGGTATAAAGCATATATTAATTCCGTCAATGCCACTTTACTGGAAGTCCATTTTAATGTTGCATTACCAGATTGATCCAATCGCTTGTTTAATCGAGATTCCAAATAGTCTATAAACCGTTTATGACCATTGATTTTTGCCAAAAGCATATCATGCGATGTGTTAAAATTTAGGTCATAAAAGTAATCGTCAGTGTGAATCATCATGATTTGAACAGACTGGTTTCGTGTAAAATAGCTAACATCTAAGTGAGTTTGCCCCTGTTCGAGATAATTAACAAAATCTAAATAATTTTCTAAAAATTGGTAAGATTTATTTTTTGCTTTATCAATAAATTTTTGTTTGAATTGAATAGCGGTTTTCGAAAATCGACTTTCAAAAGCATATATTTTTAAGTAATAGATGAGAGCGCTTGCTGGGATTGGTTTGATTTTTTTAAAAAATTGAATCTCATTCTGTGTTGAAGTAAATTCTTTTAATTTAATAAACATTTTAAGGTTGCTCAGTTCATTCCGACAAAGCAAGATTGCTTCTTGCGAAATTTTTATAATGTCAACATGGGATTGTTGAATTTCTTTAAGTTTGGTATTAAAGATATCTATCTGTGAGGGAAGATCCATGTTGTTTACATTTCTAATGGTTCAAATTATATCACTTTGTGTTCTTTTGAACATTTTTGATAAAATTCGTTAGAAATTAACACTTTAAAAAATGCAACATCTCGTCATTTATAAATGGCAAGTCGTCATTTATAAATGACGACTAATTATTTTTTACCATTATCTTGAAAACAGGGATTTAAATTGATAAAGTAAACGTTCTAAAAGGCGTAAGTCTTCGGTAATAATGGCTGCCGTTCCTTGCATTTCTTGCTTGAACTTAATGTGTTTGTTGTGAGAAGTCTTTAATTCTTTTGGTAATATAACATCTACAATATAAGTTCCATGGGAATCTGAAACATTTGATATGTGTTTAACATGTCCACGAAGAACGCCAAACTCATATTCAGGATAATCATTTAACATGACGTTTACCAGTTGCCCTATCTTTATCTTACCTGAATTTGATTTGGGAGTTTTCAATTTCGCTAAATAATAGGGGTTGTCATCTGTCGAAACCATAAATACCAAATCATCCTTAACAACCGTTTGGTTCGTATTCCAAAACTCTAAAAATGATACATTGCCTTTACAATTGGATTTTAGAATATAGTTTAATTCCCAATTCCTTACCGCTTTTTTTAGTTGGTTATAATTATGAATGACTTCTTTTAACGACCGGATTTCTTCTCGATTTTTATTATATCCTAAACTTTTGGCATCACTTTTTGAAGAATTTAAGGATTGTTTTAATTCTGAAACCAAGAGTCCATTGTTTTCGTATGCCCTTAAAGCTGTAAAATAAGCTAGTTGTTTATTCTCAAACGTCTGTTGTGAAATGATTCCTTTTTTCAATAAAATTTCTTGTCGCGCTACATCCTTTTTTATAAATATAAGTTCTTTGTTATTGATTTTTTGTTGATTGACTAAATTATTGAGCCTATTAGCCAATTCAATTGAAGCAAACTTATTGACTTCTAATTTATTGGAATAAGGCTTAAATTCGTTATTCATCACATATTCAAAATAGCTGTTTTCAAAAATCGAGAAATGAGATTCCAACTCACCTAAAAATAGAATAGGTAGTTTTTCAAACGGAAAAAATATTTTTTCTTGATTTATTGCAATAGTATCCGTAATGGATTTTAAGAATAATACATCTTGGCTATTTGAAGTGTTTTCCAATATAGCCAATATGGTATTCTTTTCAACATGTTGCTTATTAGAAACTAAAATAGTATCTATTCTGGCAGTTGTTTTTGCGTATATTTTTTGTGGTGGTATGGGCGTAGTTAAATAAGCTTCCGCAGAAATAATATCGGGGTATTTGATAATCCATGACAGGCTGAAAACCAGAATGATAAGTATTAAAAACAGCGCGCTTCCCCAACGAATTAATTTTGAGGGAACAGCCGTCAAAATATCCTTCACACTTTCACTTCTGACTGATATATTATTTAGCTTTTTCATATTTTAAGCACCCATTTCTAGTTGATTTTTTACAAGCGCATAATAACTTCCTTTTAAAGCCGTAAGTGTTTTATGGTTTCCACTTTCTTTGATGTTCCCATCTTCTAAAACTACAATTTGATGTGCTTGCTTTACCGTACTTAACCGATGGGCTATTAAAACGACGGTTTTATTATCGAAAAAAGATTGCAGGTTTTCTATAATTTCTTTTTCATTATTCGCATCTAATGCCGAAGTCGCTTCATCAAAAAATAAGTAATCCGGATTTTTGTAAACCGCTCTTGCTATTAAAATCCGCTGTTTTTGACCAGTACTCAAACCCAAACCTTCGGCACCTATTTTGGTATTGTACGACAAGGGAAGTGTTTCTATAAAGTCATGAATATTTGAAATTGTTGCTGCTTTTATTAAATTATCAATGTCCATAGCATCATCATCCATTGTGATGTTTCGTGCTATGGTGTTACTGAAAATATAACCTTCTTGCATAACTACGCCACATTTTGCTCTCCATTGTGCATTAGAAATAGTGTTGAGGGATATATCTCCTACTTTAATAAGGCCTTCTTGAGGTTCGTAGAATTTCAATAATAATTTCATTAGGGTGGTCTTTCCACTGCCACTTACGCCAACAATGGCCGTTACTTTGTTTTTTGGAATAGTTAGTTTTAATGCCTTCAATGTTGGTTTTTGTACTCCTGCATATCTAAACGTTACGTTGTCTAATTGCAAATTTGAACTTTGCCAACAATTCGTTTTAAAAGTGTTATAAATTTGCTCTTCATTTTTATTGTGGATTTCGGATAACCGTTCCAGTGATATTTTCACATCCTGTAAATCCCTTATAAAATTAATTAACTGCACAAGTGGCGAATTTAATTGACCAACAATATAGCTTATGGCCAGCAGCATCCCCAAAGTTATTGAGCCATCAATAACAAGTTTTGCAGCTAATACCGTGATGATTATGTTTTTTAACTCATTGATAAACCCAGAACCAATAGTTTGATATTGATCCCATGTCATTTGAGCTATTGAAACTTTAAACAGTCTTGCTTGTATATGCTCCCAATCCCAACGAAATTGCTTTTCGGCATTGTGCAATTTTATGTCCTGCATCCCATTTATAAGCTCAATCACCTTACTCTGTTCGTTGGCTGTTTCAATAAATTGTTGATAATCTAAAATTTTGCGTTTTTTCAAAAAAAGGAGTATCCAACCTAAGTAACATAAGCTTCCTAAAAGAAAAACAAAGAAAATGGAAAGATTGTAGTACATAAGTACAAATCCAAAAACCAAAAAATTCACTAATGAAAACAATACATTTAACGACGATGTCGTGAGTAATTTTTCGATGCGTTCATGGTCTTCTAATCTTTGTAGAATATCACCCGTCAGCCTTGAATCAAAAAATGCTATGGGAAACTGCATTAATTTTATAAAGAAATCGCATACCATGGAAATATTTATTCTGGTACTTAAATGCAATAAAATCCAGCTTCTTATAAGTTCCACAGCGGTTCTACCCACAAATAGAAATAACTGAGCTGCCAAAATTAAATAGATAAATTGGATGTCTTGATTTCGGATGCCAACATCAACAATGCTTTGTGTTAAAAACGGAAAAATGAGTTGCAAAAGACTTCCTGCTAGAAGCCCAAAAATTAACTGCATCAAAAAAGATTTGTACTTTACGAGGTATTTAAATAGGAAATTAAGTTTTAAGGAATCGTTATTAGTAGCAGAATTGGTTTTATAAAAGTCTATGGTTGGCTCCAACAACAAAACTACGCCTTCTTCTGTTGTGACGTTTGCATTTTCACCTATCCAATGGTTTATAAATTCGTTCTTGTTATAGTTTACAAGTCCCAGAGCAGGATCGGAAATATAACAAATATCTTTTTTAATTTTATAAAGTACCACAAAGTGATCCTTGTTCCAATGTAATATACAAGGTAAAGGTGCTTTTTTTAATTGTTGATAATTAATTTTTGCAGGAAGTGATTTTAAGTTTATGGATTCAGCAGCAGCAGCTAAGAATTGCAGATTAATTCCCGACCTTGTTGTTTCCGATAATTGACGTAATTGATTTAGCGATATTGTTTTTCCATAATATTTGGCAACAATTTTTAAGCATGTTGCGCCACAATCTTTGGTGTCTAATTGTCTATATGATGGAAACACGTGTTTGGGTTATGGATTTAATTTATGTTCTGTCTGCCAAAAAGCAAATGCAAATATTCGGGAATAAAGGTCAATATATTCATCTATCGTGTCTCCTCCCTCGTGTCCGGCGTTATAAACAACATCCAAAAAAACGGGATTATTGGAAGTTGAATACTCTTGTAATTTCGCCACAAATTTTCCTGGAATCCATGGGTCAATACGGGCATCGTTAAATCCGGAAATCACTAAAGAAGCTGGATAATTAATGTTCGGTTTTAAATTCACATAAGGATCCATGGCAATTAGCCCCATACATTCCGTCGAGTCTTTTACAGTGCCATATTCCAAATAATTGGATGCATTGTTTTTGCGCTCTTCACTTCTGAGTGGGTTCAACATGGGCACATCGGCAACGAATACTTTAAACAAATCAGGACGTTCTACCATCGCCATACCGATAGCGATTCCGCCGGCACTACTACTATATAAAACGGTTTTATCTTTGGAAGTAAATTTGTTTTTAATCAAATATTCTGTACATGCAATGATGTCCTTCCATGAATTATATTTTTTTGATTTCATACCGTCTTCATGCCACGAATCCCCTTTCTCGCCACCGCCTCGAATATGTGGTACAGCAAAAACCCCTCCTTGTATCACCCAGTTTAAAAAAATGGGCGAAAAATAAGGTGAAATGGATTCCCCATAAGCCCCATAAGTGTATATAAACGTTGGGCTTTCGCTATCAAATTTGAGATTTTTATTATAGATAATAGACAATGGCACTTCGACTCCATCATACGATTTTACTAGAACCTCTTTTACTTCCAAATTCTCAAATTCCGTATAACTTTTATTGGATGATACGGTATCTAGAAAAAACTGATTGTTTTCATATATATATCTTGTATAATCAGTTGTCCAACCATCGATACCAACATATAATTGAGGATTTTCGTTTGAAGCACTATAAAGCGTTATATCTCCTGAAGGGCTAGGTAACTCAATTTTCGTTTCGGTTTGGTTTTTATATTCGTATAAAAAAGCTTCCACCCCAAATTTAGAACTTGTATAATATAAGTTATTACCCGACACCGTGAGTGCCGTTAATACTTCATTCTTTTTTTCTTGAATTAAAATTTTTGATTTTATGGGTTGGTTTATATTAAAGCTTGAAATGTTTCTGTTATCTGCATTTTTTCCTGAGATATACACAAATTCATCATTTAAGAAAAAACCATAATCTGCATAAATTTTATCATCTGATGAATAAAAAGGTTTCCAGTTTATATTATCTTTTTTTAAATCGGAGATTTCAGCGTAGTATGCCGACCAATAATTATCTACAGTAGCTTTATAACCAATAATATATTTATCGTTCTTTGATTGTATTTTAGCTATGGGTAAATCCTCATCTGTAAGATTTGAAACCAATGATGAAGAAAATATAACATGGCGTTTTTCTGGGTTTTCACCTAATTTATAAAGAACTGTACTGGTATTCAGCATATAGTCTTTGTTTTCTGAATCTAAAATTGGAAGGTACAAATAAAGAAAGCCACTAGAATCTGGCAACCACGAAATCCCTAAATAAGAGGCGGGTTCTGCATTTGAAATTATCTCTGGTAATGGTTTTTGATTATCAACTTCTATGATAATTAAGTTTGAACCTTTTATGCCATCATAAGAAATCGCTACCAAAATGTATCTTCCATCCCACGAAGGTTGTATGTAATTAATGATATATTCTCTACTCAAATCTCCTTGAAAAGTTTTTGGATCAAAAAGTTCAATCGGTTTTGAATTGGATGTTTTTTTAAAAAATAGCTTTTTCACATTTTCATTTGGTTCTTTCTGTAGAAAAAAAGCATAACCGTTATCTGCATATTTAACCATTGAAATAGCAGGGTTATCATGAGAAAAGTAAGCTTTCATATCAGTCATAATGCGTTTTTGATATGAAAGCTTTTGCAAGTAATTTTCAGTATAATCGTCTTGCGCTTTAAACCATTTTATGGTAGCTGAATCTTGAAGGTTTTCTAAATGCCGAAAGTTATCAATTACGAGCTTACCGAAATAATAATCTTTAACAGCAACCTTGGGTGTTTTTGGATGATTTTGATAGGTAACGCTGGTGGAATTATTTCCGCAACTAAGAATAATTACTGAGATACTAAACAGGCATAGTAATTTAAAACGCATCATTTTTGAGGATTTTTTTATCTGATTGAAAATTATCTACAAGTTGGTCTTTTTAACTTGTCCTTCTCAATAATTGGTCCTGATTTACCCCCTACAATTACTTCAGGATTTTTAATTTCATTGTTTAGAAACGTTTCCAATGTTGTTGTTTTTTTAATTGATTTTGATTTCATAATAAAAAGATTTTATGGATTAATAATGTTATAAAGTTATAAAAGCGTGTTGCTATTAAGTAAAAAAATAGGTCGCCATTTATAAATGACGTGTAATTTGTTATTTGCTCCTTCTTAATTTCTTAATAAAAAAAGATGGTTTTAAGCCCGTTTTCTCCATAAATGCTTTTGAAAAAGATTCGGCCGTTATAAATCCAAACTTGTCTGCAAGCCCGTTCATTGAGTATATTAGATAGGGATTGTCTTTTTTAATGCAATTTATGGCATTGGTAATTCTGAGATCTTTTAGATAGGATGCAAAATTATTTTGCTTCACATGGTTTATTATACTCGACAAATAGGTGGAGTTGGTATTGAAATCCTTCGCTAAAGAATTAAGTGTAATATCTTTTTGCAAATAACCTTTAGATATTTCAAATTCAGACATGCTTTTTAAAACTTCCTCAATTATATGCTCCGGAATATCAGAAAGTGTTTTTTCCGCTTCTAGTGTATTTGTTCCTAGAGACGTAACGGTGTCTGCCTGTAACAGTTCTTTAAACTTCAATTCGAATTTTTGTTGCCTTTTGTAATAATACATTATAAATACAATAGACATCAATACAAAAACAGCACTTAAAAACAGCAATTGTTTTCTGTTGTTCAATTTCCTTACTAAATTTTGTTTTTCTTTTTTTAGTAGCGGTATGTCGTAATCGGAATGTACTTTTTTATTAACAGCAGCATAATTAAGATCCAAAATACTGTCGGCCTTTAATAACTGGTTCAAATAATAAAGCTGCAAGTCTTTGTTGTCATATTTACGTGCGTTTTTGTACAATGCATTATATACCTCTTTTAATTCTGGGAAAGGCTCTTTCATTGACTTGTGTATGGTATCTATCCTTTTGAAATAACTAATCATTTGCGATTCATTGTTTCTATATTGATAGATTTTCCCAATCATATAATAACTATCGGCTAAAATAAGCCCCTCATAATTTGGCGCAAATTTCATAAGTGAATCAAAGGTTTGCGGGTACTTTTTTAGATAAAAATTGGCATTGGCATGTACCTTGCCCAAGTCGTAATAAGATGGCATGTCTTTTCTCTTCAGTGCTTCTTTCATGGCAGACTTTAAAACTACCAAAGCTGAATCAGATTTATTGTTCCTTATATAAGATAGGGACAGATTGTTGGATAATAATATATAATCTTCATAGAAGTCTTCTTTGTAGTTTGGACTCTTAACAATGTCTGCATAAATGGTTTTATATATTTTCAAGGCATCTTCATGTAAGCCCCATACATTTTTAATGGCAGCAATCCCCAAGATTGCTTCAATCTGCAATGGCTTATAGTTTTTTTTATCGGCCCATTCGCTGGCCTTAATATAGTTATCCAAAGCTTTGTTGAAATCAGAACTGTAATAATACAGCTGTGCTTTGATTAAATAGCCGTTTGTTGGATAAGACTCATGATGGCTATCCAAGGTAATTTCAATAATAGAATCTGAGTATTGAATGTCCCGCTCTAAATTATCCCATGTTATATAGAAATAATAGGCCCGTGCCATCTCCAAACTGTTATTTTCGCTTTTAGCTTTTTTTAGATATGTTTTTCTGTAAATATCTAACACAATGGAATCCGAATTACTTAAAGCTTCCGTTGATAATTCCTTGAGTTCTTTAAAAGTTTTGTTTTGTAGTGAATCGGCATAATTTGCCTTTTTATTAGTTTGAGCGTATAAGTTAATTGGAAGCAATGTTAAAATTGATAGACATATTATTAAGCAACAAATGGATGTTGGTAAACTAATAGGATATGTAAATTTAAATCGCATATTATTTAGAACGAAAAAATGTAAAAAAACTGTTTTTCAAACAGTTACATTTTTATAAATGTAAGTAAAAATTTAATATAATGCGTTTTATTCCAATTAGTAATTAAATGCTGCATAAAAAGCTTTTAAATAATGGTGGTTACCTTTTATAACAAATTACAAGAATTTGTGTAATACAAAAGTGTTTAGAAATGAGAACAAATTTCTTAATAAAAACAACTTTTTATGTTGGATAAAACGTAGTAATTAATATATTTACGGTATCAGAAGTAAAGCATTTTACTTTAAACTCATTTATAGTACTGTCAACAAATCGGATAACAGTTAGTTTTTGAAATGTATAAATGATTGATAATTAGCGACTTGTTGGGTGAGGGTGTAATCCTGTCATCCCGACGAACCGAGTTTTTATAAAATCAAAACACTGTTAATTGTGTGGTTTTCAGTGTTTTAATTTTTTTTGGTTTCAAATGAAATCAATTAAAATCAACTAAAAGGTGTACTATTCGGTGAGTCATTTCTAATCGGAATTGTCGTAAATTTAAAGAGCTTTTAAGAGCAATTTGACTTTTGTTTTACAATTGAAATTGTTTAACTTAAAACTCGTAAAATGAAGACAAACACCACATTCTCAGTACTTTTCTTCACAAGAAAATTATCAAATTCCGTAGGTAGATTATCAATTTATGCACGTGTAACAGTTAATGGAAAGCGTTCAGAAATTAGTTTAAAACGAAGTGTTCTGGTGAACGATTGGGATAATAATAAGGCTAGATGTAGGGGGAATACATCAAAAATTAAATTTTTAAATGCTTACCTAGATGAGGTATATAGTAAATTACTTGATTGCCAAAAGCAATTATTTGCAGAAGGTAAAATGGTTTCTGCCAATTCTATAAAAGCTAGATTCTTGGGTGAAGATGAAAATCATAAGACATTAAGAGACATAATTGAGTATCATAATTCAAACATGATCGATGTATTGAAGTTTGGCACGATGAAGAATTATTACACCACAGAAAAATATTTGTATAAATATTTGGATAATGAATTAAAGGCAAAAGATATTTATTTAAAGCAACTAAACCATAGATTCATGTGTGATTTTGAGATTTTTTTAAGGAATAACAAGAATTCCAAGAATGAATTGACTTTAACAAATAATGGTGTCATGAAGCATCTGGAACGCTTAAAAAAAATAATAAATCTTGCTTGTAAATTGGAATGGATTAACAAAAACCCATTTCAAATGTTCCAATTAAAATTCAAAAAGTTTGATAGACAATATCTTTCAGAAAGAGAATTGGAACTTATCGAAAATACATTTTTTACAAAAGGGGGTTTAGAACGAGTTAAGGACTGCTTTTTGTTTTCATGCTATACGGGTCTTTCTTATGTAGATGTCAAAATGCTAAAGAGCAATCATATTACTAGGGGCATTGATAACAATTATTGGATTTTTACCAAACGAGAAAAGACAAATTAAACGGTTAAGATTCCTATTTTGCCCAAAGCACTAGAAATTATAAACAAATACAAAACCTTTTCCAAACATAATAATGATGAAAAAGTATTGCCTATTTATTCTAACCAGAAAATTAATGTTTATTTAAAGGATATTGCCGAAGATTGTGGAATTCATAAAAACCTAACCTTCCATGTTGCCAGACATACCTTTGCTACAACTGTTATGCTGTCTAATGGAGTGCCTTTGGAAACCGTATCAAAGCTTTTGGGGCATACTAAGCTATCTACAACACAAATCTATGCTAGGGTAGTAGAAACAAAAATAAGTGAGGATATAAATAATCTACTAATTAGATTTAAAACGAAGAAGCAACAATCCCAAGCACTAACCCAAACCCATAATTTTAAGGCTTAAAAAAGAATTTCCTTTCAATATGCTCCTCATAAGGTAAGGGGAGTGTATTGAAAGGAAATTAATAAACTAGGAAACTTTATTTAGTAGAGGTTAATCTTGTTGCCTATATTTTCAAGCTAGTTAGAATGATTTTTGTAAAAACCTAGATAAATTATATTATTGGGTCGTTTAATCACCTAATTCAAAGTACCATATTGGTCTTTTACTAAGGCTTAATTCAAAATTTCTAATATCCGAACATACTTATCCAAATCGCCTATCTTAACTGTGTCTCCTACGGATCTTCCTTTTAATGCAACTCCTAATGGTGTTTTAATATTTATTTTCTGAATGCCATTTGATTTTTCAAGTTTGGATACGGTTTGTTCAACTAAATGGACTTTTAAATCTTTATCTATGTTCAAATATTTTACTAATACTTTGCTGTTGACTTTAATGCTTTCTTTAAATAATTCAGTTTGAACATTTTCTTTTTCACTTAATGCTTCAATAGTTTCTTTTAAATCTTTTTTAAGGTTTGGAGAAACTTTAGAAATCTCATTTTCGATAATCGTAATATTATCTGTAAACGCTAATCCAGTTCTTGATTTATCTTCAAATATTGCAGGATTACTATTTTCAATACTTTTGATAAATTCTACTAACTTTTTTGTTTCCTTTTGTGGGTTTCGCCACCAATTTGTACTCCATATTCGATGAAATACAAAACCGTGTCCTTCAAGAATTTTTTGTCTATGGCTATCGTGTAAATATGCCTCTTTACTTAAATGATAAGCAGCGCCATCACATTCAATTGCAATTTTTGGAAGTCCAATATGTTTTGTGTCATAAACTATATCAATTCTAAAACCTGCAAATTGAAGCTGTGGAATAATATTATTTTGGTTAAAATGTTCAGTTAGAGCTTCATAAACTTCTTCTTCAAATGGAGATTCAAGGTCTTCGTTAAGATTGTCAAGTGTTGTGCTTTTAGTTGAATTTTCTGCGAGTGTATTCAAGACTGAAATTCTTGCTTCATTATCTTGTTCACTTACAGCTTTTGAATAAGCTAAATAGGCATATAAAGCACCTCTTCTGTTGTTTGAACCTTCATTTATTAGATGATCTTTATAATTTAAAAAGACATCTTCAGGAATTGAAGAGCAAACATATACTTTGTATTTTGCTCTTGTGACAATAACATTTAGAAGTTTGTAACCTTTTTGATGATTTATAGAACCGAAGCGTTGGGCAAATTTACCCTCTTTATTAATTCCATAAGTTGTAGAAAGTATTATGACATCTCTTTCGTCTCCTTGTATATTTTCTAAATTTTTGACAAAAAATCCATTTTCTTCGAGTTCTACTATTTTGTCATTAAAATCTCTGTATTTATCAAACTTCCTTCTTTCATTGATTTTTCCAAGAATTAGGTTACGCTGATTTATATTAAAAGTGGCAACACCAATTGTTGGATATTCTCCATTAGGCAGTCTTGAAATGTTTTTATCAATAATTGATAAAACTGTTTCAGCTTCTGCATCATTAGAATTGTCTGAATATGTACCATTTACTGGAACATAATTTATTGGAACGTATTCAAAACCATTTGGAAGTGGTTTTAATCGTTGATTATAAAAAGCGTAATTTGAGTAATCAATAAGATATGGATGTCTTGAACGATAATGAAAGTCTAAATGTTTTTTCTCAAAACCCAATTCAGATGCAAAATCGAGAAGTGATTCACAATCTGAAAGAGAATTACTTATGTCATTTTTAATTTTATCTATCTCATCTTCAAACTCATCTTCATCATCAATCGGTGCATCAAATGTTTTGTCAAAATAATTCGAAGGTGGCATTTGGTGTTCGTCGCCTGCAATAATAATCTGTTTTCCTTTTAATAGTGCAGGTAAGTTATCTTCCAATTTTAGTTGACTCGCTTCATCAAACATAACAATATCAAAATATTGATTTTGCCCTTTAAAAAGATTACTCGCTACGTCTGGAGTTGTTAAAATAATGGGGAAAAAAGTAGTGAATAAATCTATATCCAACTTTACGATTTCTCTCAAGGATAACCTTTTATGTCGCTTTCCTGCTCGTTTGTTGTATAGATTTTCAACAGCTAAATTCGGATGCTTATTGTCAAATTCTCTGGTTGCATCTATTTGTTTTGAAAACCAATATTCTCTAATATATTTAATCTGTTCTTTTTCAAGTTCAGATAAAGATTTCCCTAATTCAATATGGTCATTATCATTTGTTGGTAAATCTGTATTTGCAGAATTTACAAGCATAGAATTAAGGTAGAAAATCAAAAATGTTTTTCGCCAATTTGTTTTTGCCTTTAACTGGTCAATGATAAGTGTATTTTCTACTGATAATGAATTGTAAAATTGAAACCATTTAAACTCGATTGAAAAAAGGTCGTTTTCATTTGCAAAAAAGCGTTCTTTAGAATCAATTATAGACTGAATTTGAGTGTTTAAAGTATTGTGTGAATCCCCATTTAATTCATTATTAGTCCAATTTTGTTCTTTGATTTTAGTCTTTAAGTTGCCAAAGTTTGTTTTTATCTTTTGCAGTAGTTCTGTGTCAAAATCTTTTTCAGCAGATTTAAGTAAGTTTAGAAATTTGTATTCATTTCCTATTTTAGATTGAAATTCATTTTCGATTCTCTCAATAATCGACCTGTACTTTTTTAGAATACTATGATTTTCATTAATTGATTTTAAGAAAACAACATTTTCAAAATCTTTACTATTCTTGGTTTTTGAAGAATAATCTTCAAATAGAGAACTTATTTTTTGTTGGTCTGTAAGTGTTGTTTTCTTTTCTTTCGAAAAGAACGAAACTGCTTTAAATAAAAATCCGTTTGTCTTTTCTTCGTCCAAAAAGTCATTATTTTCTTCGTGTTTTTTTAGGATGTTTTGGATAGAAGTTTCGATGTCACTAATTGAAGTTTTTTGCAAGTTAAATTGCTCATTTCTTATTTTGTAATATTCTACTTCATAACTTGAAATGTCTTCCAATAGTGTTCGAAACTCTTTTTTGTAGATTGAAAAATCTTCTTCAATCTGCTGTTCTATAATGAAGGGATTGTCTCCAATTAATTTTGCAGGGTTTATAAAAGAAAGGTTTGTGTAAGGTATATACTCGTCATATAAATTTTGCCCTTTCCTAATTAGTTCAAGTAATTGATTGAGTTCAGATGATTCATAGCTAAAGGTGTCTTTTGCTAAATCAAGATTGTATTCTTCGGAATTGTCTTTTAATTCGGATAACAGAGAACCAACAATATGTGTCCAATTTTTATTACCAACTAAATTTTCTCCTAATTTTTTATGACGCTTATTTATTGAATCAATTAAGTTTTTTGATTTTTCAATAATGTTGTCTAAAGTTTCTTTGGAATGCGTGTATCTATATCTGCGATATGATGAATTATCAACTCTATCTCTTACAGAATCAACGGCTACTCTTCTATCTTTAACAATATCTTTTAAAAGTACGCATTGATAATTGAGTCCTTTCTCGTTTAGTGCATTATGCAATACTTCCAAAGCAGTTCTCTTTTCGCAAACAACAATTGTCTTTTTTTGATTTTCTAAAGCATTAACTAAAATTGCTGTAAGCGATTGACTTTTTCCTGTTCCTGGAGGTCCTTGTATTAAAATGTTCCGAGAAGCTTTTAGAGAATGTAAAATCCCTTGTTGTGAAGGGTCCGTTTCGACTGATGAAATTGGCTGAAACGTATGTTCTTCCATATCTTCAAGGTCAATAATTGCTCCTTTAAGTTCAAGTAAATTAGCATAATCGTGGATTATGTTTTGTTTCTGAACTTCAAATATTGAAAAAAGCCCTCCGAAATCGATAAATGAATTATTAGATGTCAATGGAAGTTTTTCGTAATGATTTTTTTCTGGAATAGATTTTATATCATTAAGTTTTTTCTCAAATGTTTCTCGTAAATCATTTGGAATAGAACTATTTATGGATTCTATAATCTTTACACAAATATCTAATAGTTCGTTTTTATCAATTAAACCGTCATCTAATAAGTCAGTTGAAATTTGGTTAATTTCAATTTTGGAATCATTTTGTAAATGATTTATTAGAACCTCATTTATATAAATTGGGTCATCTTCTGTTCGTAGTATTTCCCAAGTATTAAATTCTTTGGTTCTTCTTAATCTTAACGACCAAATTAAAATAGGAGCAACTGTTAATTTGTTATCTGATTGGTCTCGTCTTACAAGTATCGGAAAGCCAAAACCAAATGTATTTATTCCTTTTTCTGATTCAATTGCATCTGTTTGATTGATTAAATTTTCAAAGGATTTTGTGATTTTTACTAACTGTGTTTGGTCTTCCTCAAAAAGAGAGTTAAGGTCGGGAACATTGTCTTTCCAACTAATTTTGAATTTTAGAGGCAATTCTGTTAATAAGGAATTTATGAAGTTATTCGGAAGGTTTTCGTCTATGTGAGATAATCTCGTTAAGTCAAATTTGTATCTTGAACGTGCTGGGATTGCATTTAAATGAACTCCTCTTCGGCTACCAACTTTTAGTCGGTTTTGTAATTCAATCAGTAGCTTTTCAGTTATTTCCATTTCTATCGGTTGTTTTATTTCGTTTAAAATACACTCTTTTTTTAATTCAATTTACAGAATTTTTCATTTCGTTCAAGCGTTGCCAAAACTTGTATTATTGTCTGTGCGTGAATATATATATTCTAATGTTTTGAAATAAAAAAACTATAAAAGCTAAAAGCTTAAAAATTATTATTTTCAAAAATGTATTCTAACTGAAGCTATAAAAGGTTTGCTATTGGTCTTACTCTTTCCGTAATTTTAGGTCTTTATAAACTTCTTTTAATAATTCACCTGGATCTACATCAATAGCCAAAGCAATTAAATAAAGTTCATCGGCACGTAGCTTAGTTGATTCATTAGAACTCAATTGAGAAAGTCTAGCCTGACTTATTCCAGTACGCCTTGAAACCATTGCTCTATTCACTGATTTTTTTGTAAGATATAAACCTAAAGATGTCATAATATATATCGAATTTATATAGATAAATATACTTTGAATATAGAAAAATGTAGAATTTCTAAAGTTTAATTTTGAATTTTGATAGATTATGTATAGATTTGTTTAGATATTCTAAAGAATACTTAAGAAATCTAATATTCAAAAGCAGATGATATGGACGATAAAATTCACACTAAACAAGATCAGATTATAAATAAACTAAAATCTCTTTTAGAAATTAAATATATCTACGAAACAGGAACTGATAAAGAAGGTTGCTTTAAGCCTTTATTAATTGTGATACTGAAAGGAAACTGTTCTTCCTTAACCAATGAATTATCTTCCATGATTGCTAAAATATTTCAGGAAGAAACGGACTTTTTGTACCGAATATTCTCGTTTGGATACGCTCAACAACAGTTAAAAGAAGAAAACTTGTTTTTTGTTCATGGATGTACTTGGGAAAAACTAATCTTCCATAATTCTGATACAGAATTGGAAAGCTTTCATGAGTACCATATAACCGAGAAAACACTAATCAACATCCAATCCCATTTCGAAAAAGAACACGATAAAATAACTGCCTTTTTGGATGGAGCTACCTTTTTTATCGAAAAAAATAATTTTTCCCATACGGCTTATATGCTACACCAATATATAGAACTATGGTTTCGATTTGTCGCTCTATTTACAATGGGCAAGGAACGTAAAAGTCATAGCATTAAGGAGCTTCAAACATATATAAAAACATTTGCTCCAGAACTAGGCAATCTTTTCAATACGGAAATAGAGGAGGAACAACACCTTTTAAAATTATTGGATGATGCTTATATAACGACTCGCTATGAAAACAATTACCATATCAACTTAGAACAAATCCATAAAATAGTAGGAAAAGCCAATAAAATGGAATCCTTGGCTACGTCATTGTTTAAAAACAAATGGGATGCTTGTATTGTTGAAGTATCCAATACTAAAGAAATCAAAGTTCCCAAAGAACAAAGTTCTGAACCCAAAGACACAGACTTATTGAGCTTCATTAAATCCCTGTCCAAAAAGGATTTCTCTTTTTTAACACCCTATCCCTTTAAAAAAGGACATTATACCATTGGAATAGTTACGGAAGGCTATTTGGAAACTTCTTTTATGATTTCAAATATGTTAAAGGTCTGCATCATCGCCATGGAAGCCGACTACTGTTCAACACGTTCTATACCTGAGCCAGAACATAACATTAGAGAGGTTTTAAGGTATGTTTTAGATATGATACCGCATGAAGAAATGGAACTATTGGATGTCATTAGGGATTTAGTATTAAAGCCAGAAACAAATAGCCAATGAAAGAAAAAAAGAAACATAAAAACAAATTAAAGGCAATTAAGAAGCATATTGAAAACTTCCCTGGGGTAAGCACGGAAGCTTATGGTAACAGGACAAGAAAGACCATTGGGTTTGAAGTAGCAGACAACGAGGATGTCACCAGCAGTATTTCGGCACTCTTGGAAGTGTGCTATTACGCACTGGACGGTAATGGTACTTTCGTTTACCCCAAGCATAGCAATAAGACAACGACAAGTAGTGTGACCAAGGTACTTGAAATGGTCATTGACCTCTTACCACATGACCAGATGTTCTGCATGGACAAGGTCACTGAAATCCTTTCAAAGAACAAAAAGAAGGATAATTAAAAGAAAAGCCAAGGTGATTTCATTAGATGAATGCCAACCACACAGAACAACGCAATGTCCATAGTCGGAAAGGGGAAAGGTATTTCACGCCATACAGGGTAATCCGTTTTTAAAGGGATGGATTTAGAGGCTGGCTTTTTAAAAACGAATTTTTGTATGGCTTCGACTTTGAGGGAGGGGAATCCATCGCTTTAAAAATGCAGCAAGCTCGCACAAAGCGAGCGCGGTAGTTACCAAGTTAGAAGTTGGTAAAAGGATTAGAAAAGCCTTGACTTCATATCCTCTATTTTTTCTTTCGGAATATCCAGCTTATAATAACTTTTGCCGAAAGTGTTTTTAGTATAGGACATCTTATTTAAGAGGTTGCTAAATTCGTTCTTTATCTTCTGCAATTCTTTTCTGCTCTTATCATATTCCACAGTATAGTAATCCAGCAGCTTTTCAGTTTCAGTTTTGGAAGCTTCTATTTCTTCTTGGGTTCTTTCAAAATACATAGGCTCTTCTTTCTCTTCCATTTCCTCAAACAAAGATTCAAGCATTTTCTTTGTAGGCTTCAATTGGGTTTCTTCGACATGTCTTAAAATAGAGATCACTGCATCCATGCGCTTATTGAGAATGTTAGGAAGAGACGAAAAATTCATCTTTAAAGTATCATAGGGAGATACATTGTTGTCTTCAAAAAAAGCAATCATGAAATCCAAAGTTTCTGAATAGCTAGGACTTATCTTTTTAGAATATTTCTTAAATTTATCAATGGTTTTCTTCTTTAACCGAATCGTATTAAAATCATCCATAATTTATTGAATTGTTACAATGAAACATTGATTCTACTGGGGTGAATATCGAATTTAACACAAATTCTAAAAGCAGCAAAGAAATTAATTAATTTAATTAATTGAATATCAGTTAAATATGAATCAGTAACATCGCGCAGCGTGTTACCCTCTTGCTATTCCCCTTAGCTATTCCCCTTAGCTATTCCCTTAGTTCCATGTTACTAATTTTCTAGGAGACTTTATGGGTGGAATTTAACTTGATAGTAATTTATTATTAGGGAATACTTTTATTATTAGATAGCTATAACCTATCCAGCAAAACCATATAAGCAGACCAACAACTAAAGTTTAGCAAAATTGCCAATTTCCAGACCCACAGCAAGATGTTGAAAATAATTCGCAAATAAGTGATGACAAATCAAAAATATTTTTTTAATTTGACACATTATGTCAACAAAAACAATAGGTGAAAAGTTAAGACTCATTAGAGAAGAAAAGGAGCTTCCATTAAGGAAAGTTGCTGCGTTGCTCGACATTGATGTAGCAATCTTAAGCAAAATGGAGCGTGGTGAACGAAAAATTACAAAAGAGGTAGTTCTGAAACTTGCGGACATATATGACTACAACGCAGACGAACTTTTGGTTTCGTTCCTAAGCGACAAGATTTTATTTGAAATTCAGGACGAAGATTTAGGAATAGAAGCACTGAAAGTAGCAGAGGAAAGAGCAAAATACATAAAAGCGAATAAGAAGGAATGAATGTCGCTGAACTAGAAAAAATGTGGTCTGCGTTTGCTGATATTTCAGCCAATTTGGAGGAAGAAATTGAGATGGATTTTTAGAGGTGGGAAAAGGGAACATATCGTTTTGATATTTGGCGTTGGTTTGATAAGAATTTGCTAAATGGAATAGTAAAAGATTTTAATATGATTTAATAAATAATGGCATTACCCATAAACATAGATGAATTAATACATGGCAATACGGTTGAATGGGATCGGATTGAGTTAAAGAAAGGATGGAATCCAGAGGATGTCATTCATTCTTTATGTGCATACGCCAATGATATCAACAATTGGGATGGAGGTTATCTCATCATTGGAGTTGAAGAAGAAAATGGGAAAGCCAAGTTACCGCCTATTGGTTTACAGGTTCAAGAATTGGATGCTATCCAAAAAAAACTGATTGAACTGTCTCATAAATTAAGTCCGGTTTATATACCTGTTTTTCAGCCTTATTTGATGAACGAGAGGTATATACTGGTTGTTTTTGCTCCCGCTGGAGATAACAGACCCTACAAAGCTCCAATTAGTTTAAGCGAAAAAAGAACAGAAAGAGCCATGTATATTAAACGTGGTTCAAAAACGATAAAAGTAAAGGATGGTTCCGATGATGAAAGAAGGCTTATTGAACTCACGGCACGCATCCCATTTGATGACCGAATAAACCAAACCGCTACCTTAGATGATTTGAATTTGCGTTTGATTCAAAACTATTTAAAAGAAGTGATGAGCTCCTTATATGAAGAGAGTACAAAAATGCCATTCTCTGAATTATGCAGACTTCTAATGATAGCCAAAGGTTCAGACGAGCTACTACGTCCTACAAATGCTGGATTACTTTTGTTTAATGAGCACCCTGAAAAATTCTTTTCTGAAGCAAAAATCGATCTAGTTATTCATAAAAATGAAGTTGGAAAAGATTATACTGAAAAGTTATTTACCGGATCTATCATCCAGCAGATTAGGGATGTTTTGCAGTATTTTAAATCAACTATTGTCGAAGAATTGGTGGTTAAATCAGCTAAGCAAGCAGAATCCATACGCTTCTTTAACTATCCTTTTCAAGCCATAGAAGAAGCGGTGGTCAATGCCATTTATCATAAAAGCTATGAGCGTGAAAACCCTGTTGAGATTCAAATACATAAAGATAAAATTGAAATATTGAGTTTCCCTGGCCCTATGCCACCTATTAATCAAGCTATGCTCAATAAACAAAGAGTGGTGGCAAGGGATTACAGAAACCGAAAAATAGGTGGATTTTTAAAAGAGCTGAAACTCACGGAAGGCAGAGGTACAGGATTGCCTATTATTCACAAAAGTTTAGAGGAAAATGGTTCGCCTCCACCCATTTTTGAAACAGACGAAAATAATGCTTACTTTTTGTGTATTCTGCCTGTACATCCGCTTACAAATTCCATCTTAGGCTCGCAAGAGGAACTAAGAGGAGACGGAGATAAAACGCTTAAATTCAAAAACTTAAATGATGTTAATGCCTATCTTAGGCTCTCTGTCTCTGAAATTGGAAACAGAGACAAAGAAGCCATTAGAAACAACATTACACCAAAAGCCAAACAGCTACTCCAATATTGCATAGAACCAAAATCAAGGGAGTCAATTTTCGATAAAATTGGGTTATACAATAACACCAAAAATTTTCGAAACCATCTCAAACCATTAATAGATGCAGGTTGGCTTCAACTCACGCTTCCTGATACACCCACGAGTAGAGACCAGCAATATCTTAGCACTGAACTTGGTAAGCAATTGCTATCATTTTTAGAGGAAGGTAACACAGGAAAAACAGAACGCATTCCCGTGGTTTCTTCCAATATAGCCTCAGTAGGTTATGATGCGGAAAAGAAGTTATTAGAAATAGAATTTCACCACGGAGCTGTTTATCAGTATTTTGATGTACCGAAAAAGGTGTATGAAGATTTAATGGGGTCACCTTCTCTTGGCGCTTATTTTATGAATGAACTAAAGGATAAATTTAATTATCAAAAGAAATAAAACTTGCGGATAGTATTTGGAAGAAGTTGTCGGCGAGGAGATTAAATAGAAATAAATAATGTAGTATGACAACACACGACCCAATAAAACATATAAAGTTTTTAAGACAAACACTATCACAGGACAAGAAACCATTAGGTTTTTTTATTTCAGCAGGTTGTCCTCTTGCAGTAAATATGCCAGAAGATAAATGGCCCTTAATACCTGATGTAGCAAAACTAACTCAGTTTGTTACAGATGAGTTAAAATCTAAAACGGAAGAAAAAAATAATTTTGATAAATTAATTGATGAAGTAATCTTATCAAATTTAAAATCAAATAATATTGAAGATATACTGAGTTTCCTTCGCGGGTTAAAGGAAGTCTCTGTTGGAAATTCTGTCAGGGGATTTACAAAAGAAAACTTGGTTGAACTTGAAAAAAATATTTGCGATAAAATTGTCGAAAAACTTGAAGTAAATCTCCCTGATAAAGATACGCCCTACCATAAACTTGCCCAATGGATTTCAATTGATAGAGAAAAACCAATTGAGGTATTTACTACAAATTATGATTTGCTTCTTGAAGAAGCTTTTGAAGATTTATCTATTCCCTATTTTGATGGATTTGTAGGTTCAAGACAATCTTTTTTCGATTTGCGGGCAGTAGAGGACAATCTAATTCCTAAACATTGGACAAGATTATGGAAAATTCATGGCTCTATAAATTGGTTTCAAAAGGAAAACAAAGAGGTTTATAGGTCGAGTTTAACAAAGGCTAATGGTGATTCATATTTGATATACCCTTCTCATTTGAAATATGAGCAAAGCAGAAAAATGCCATATCTAGCTTTAATTGATCAATTAAATCGATTTATTAGGCTACCTAACTCATTACTAATTATTAGTGGATATTCTTTTAATGATCAACATTTAAACGATACAATAATAAATGCTCTAAAATCTAACCCGAATTCAATGGCTATAGCCTTAATGTTTGATACTATGACCTACGAAAAAGGAGGAGAAATAATTGAAAGATATCCAGAGGCGATTGAAAGAGCAAAAAGGAGAAACAATCTTGCTTTATGGAGCTATGATGAAGCAATGATTGGAACTGTTAGAGGTAAATGGAAAATATCAGATGATATTGAAGACGAAGATAACTTAGCAGAGTGTTATGATAAAAAAGTTCATCAGTTAAAATTAGGCAATTTTTCAAAGCTAGGCGATTTCCTTCAAGCACTTATTGGCGACAAGCAAACTAATTTAGATGAAAAATAATTCTACATATTTAGGAACAGTTCAAGATGTAACTGGTACAACCATAAGGGTAGCAATGGTTAATGATTCACTATCAGGTTTGACTTATGTCAACGGAGAGGGTTATCGAATTGGACAAATTGGGAGCTTTGTGAAAATACCTATAGGATATAATTATTTATTTGGGATTATTACACAAGTCGGTGCAGGAGCTGTACCTGAAAATCAAATTGAAAATCAACCTTATGGCAATAGATGGATTACGATTCAATTAGTTGGTGAAGGTCAAAGAGCAGGCGAATTTCAAAGAGGTATTTCCCAATACCCAACTATAAGTGACGAGGTTCATTTAGTTTCAGAGGAAGATTTAAAAAGGATATACGGACAACCTGATAAACCTTATTTTGTGAATGTTGGGCATATAGCAGGTGCCGAATCTATTCCAGCATTAATTGACGTAAACAAACTAATAACAAGGCATTCTGCGGTTGTTGGAACAACAGGTTCGGGGAAATCTACAACTGTTGCAAGCTTATTAAATGCTTTATCAGATACAAAGAAATATCCGTCTTCTCGAATTTTAGTTTTTGATATTCACGGTGAATATGGTCAGGCATTAAAAGACAAAGCTAATATTTATAAGATAAATGCTGATAAAAGTGCAGGAAGTCTTGAAAAAGAACTTTTACTTCCGTTTTGGGCTTTAAGTTTTGAAGAATTATGTGAAATTAGTTTTGGTAAATTCAATAATGAAAAAGATCAGAATGTTATTCTAGAGAGAATTTTACAAGAAAAAATCAAAACAATTGAAAAATATCCGTGTAAGGGCATTAACAAAGACACTGTTAATATAGATTCTCCAGTACCTTTTAACTTAAATGAGTTGTGGTATGATTTGTATACAGAAACATTAGGTAGATTTTATAGAGATCGAGAAGGTTCACAATTAGAAAATCTTGCCTTTGAAACTGATGCTAGTGGTGATGAATTAAGAGGAAGTGCCAAAGAAGCAATTCCCCCAATTTTTAAAAAATTAAATCAGAATAATGCAAATGGAGAAAGGGTTCAACAGCTCTCCGATACAGTTTTAAATAGCAGTCAGCAATTACATTCTTTGGGGTCAAAATTAAGAATCCCAAGATATGACTTTATATTTAAGCCTGGAAAAGAGTGGACTCCTGAAGCAGATGGTAAAACCACTCAAGACATAGACTCATTAATGAAAGGTTGGATTGGAAGTAATAAACCGATTACAATTTTAGATTTATCAGGTGTTCCAATTACAATCTTGAATACGATAATTGGAGTTTTATTAAGGATTATCTATGATGGCTTATTTTGGTCTCGAAACCTATCTCAAGGAGGAAAGGAAAGACCACTATTATTGTTAATGGAAGAAGCTCACAATTATTTAAACTCTGAAGGAAGTGCTCTTACAATTGTCCAAAAAATAGTAAAAGAGGGTAGAAAATATGGTATTGGAACAATGATAGTAAGCCAAAGACCATCAGAAATAAATTCTACAATTCTTTCTCAATGTGGTACTTTCTTCGCTTTAAGACTTTCAAACTCTACTGACAGAAGTCATATTACAAGTGCTGTTTCTGATAACCTTGAAGGACTTACAAGTATGTTGCCGATTTTAAAAACTGGTGAAGCAATAATTTTGGGTGAAGCAGTAAAACTACCTATGAGAACAATAATTAGAGCTCCTTCAAAAGATAGACGACCAGATAGCCAAGACCCAATTGTTTTTGATGAAATTGAATCTAAAGATTCACTTCGCCCTGGCGGATGGGGTAATAAAATGGAAGAAGATCCAAATTATGAAGAGTTTATTGAAACTTGGAGAGCTCAAAACCCGAAAATTGAACGTATAATTAAATAAATATAAAATGGAAAGAAAACCTGTAACATCATCAAATATTGCCTCAATTGGATATGATGAAAACACTTCGACATTAGAGATTGAATTTTTGAATAATACAATCTATCAGTATTTTGATGTGCCTCAACATGTTTATGATGGGATAATGAGTGCTGATTCGCATGGGCAGTATCTAGCCCAGAATATTAAAGGAGTATATCGCTACTCTAGAGTTTAATATTTACAATGGAAAGATACAGAAATTCAGGAGGAGATTCAGGTGTCTCCTCCTATGAAATAGGTTTCGATTATATCATCGTAAAATTTTCAGGAACAGCTAGAACATATAGATATAGTCATCGAAAAGCTGGCCAAAATCACGTAGAGAATTTAAAACGACTTGCACAGAACGGTAGTGGTTTGAATTCATACATAAACCAATTTGTTAAGTTTAAGTATGATTAACATATGAAAATAAGTAATTTAAAAATTTCGAATTGGCGTTCAATAGTATATGAAGAAATATTTTTTCAAGATTTAATGATTTTTATTGGACAAAATAATCATGGCAAGTCAAATGTTTTGAGTTCTATATTGTTCTTTTTTGGTGAAATAAATCATCATTATCTTGATTTCAATGGTGATACTGAAGAATTGTGGGTCGAAATTGAATTTTCTGAAATATCAGAATATGAAAATACGACTTTCAAAAAATATGTTTCATCAAGTAATAAAATTAAAGTTAGAAAGACAGCTCTAAAAAATGGAAGCTTTTCATATAATGGTTACATTGAAGAAGCTACTGAAGATTGGTTAAAAGAATCTAAGATTTCTGACTTCAAAAAAAGAGAAGTTGCAGAAACTCTTCCATTAGCCAGTTTTTTGCCTATAAAAGGTGCAATTACAATTGAACAATTTAAAACAGCACAGAATGAATATATAATTACAAATATTGATGATATAAGTTTTAACCATGTTCTTGAAGAATCCAATTTCTTGGGATTAAAAAATGTTGCAAAAGGAAGTTTTGGTGATTTGTTTTTCATTCCCTCTGTAAAAAATGCTTCCGATGAATTAAACCCTAGAGGAAATACTTTATTTAGCCAGCTTTATTCTAGAGTCATCAATAAAATTTCTGAACATAATCCACAATTTAAAGAAGCTAAAGAGAAAATTATTCAATTAACTAAAATTCTTAATAAGACAAATGATGATGGTGAAATCAACGAAGATAGACCAAAAGATTTGGCGTCTTTGGAAAATTTATTAGATGAGGAATTAATAAGTTGGAACACCAAAATAGATATTCAAATTTCAACACCAAATGTTGATGATATATTCAGAGTTGGTGCAAATGTTTCAATTGATGATGGAATTAAAACTGATATTTCAAGAAAAGGTCACGGTTTACAAAGAGCTTTAATTTTTGCTTTAATTAAAGCATGGTCTAAGGTCATGAAGCAAGATAGGGAAGCCTTATTAAATGATAAAGATTCGGAAGTTTCTACTCGAAAATCTTCAAAATCAACATATTTTATTTTTGAAGAACCAGAATTATTTTTGCATCCACAAGCACAAAGAGAATTATTTTCATCACTAGTCAACTTGTCAAAAGATGAAAGTCAGGTTATCTTATGTACACATTCAAGTTCCTTTTTAGATTTAGAATATCATAAATCTATAGGTATAGTCAAGAAAGAAAATATAACAAATGGAACAAAAATTTTACAATATGTAAATGATATTTTTATAGAAGTTGATGAAAAGAAGAAGTTTAATTTAAGTTATTGGATCAATCCTGAAAGAGGCGAATTGTTCTTTGCTAAAAAAGTCATTCTAGTAGAAGGACAAACTGATAAGACAGTTATACCAATGATTGCTAAATTATTAGGTGTTTTTAGATATGATTTTACTATAATTGATTGTGGAAGTAAGAGTAATATTCCTTTGTATATTAATTTACTTAATAAATTTGGAATAAAATATTCGGCTGTTTATGACAAAGACCATCAAGTTAATAAAAATCCTGATGGATTGGCAACCGCAGATAAATCTTCAAAAATAATTGAAGAAAGTATAGAAATTTCTTTAGGTAAAACACATATATTAATTAATGATATAGAAGAAGAACTTGGAATGACTGAAAAAGTATCAAGCGGAAAAGCCTATAAAGCTATTAGTTTTGTATCTGATGAAAACTTCGTGTTAACTGATACTTTTAGACAAAAAATTATAGAAATATTTAGTGAGTAATAATGGCAACAATAAAAATAAATCAACAACTCAAACGTATAGAAATCAAAGAATTTGAAATTGAAAATCAAATCGTTTTCAATTACTTCGACAATCTTCCTGCAAGCGAAAGAGATGAAAAATTGCTAAGAGCCATTTACATTGGTGTATTGGCTTTAATGGAAGACCGTATTTCATCTTTTCTTTCAAAAACATCTAATGATTTGGGAACAGAACTTGAAAGTTTGAAGATGATTTTTGAAATGAAAAAAGAACTTTTCTATAAATCAACAATCAAAGGAACATTAGCAGAAGATGAAGTCGCAGAATTCTTAAATCAATATTTTCTAGATAAGCGCTTAAAAGACCGTGCATTTTTAACTGGAAATACAGCAGGTAATTTACCTAGAAACAAAACGGGCGATATTATCTGTGAAATCAATGGAACACCTGATTTAAAAATAGCTATTGAATGCAAATTTGATAAAAGTGTTCGTTTGGGAGACATTGAAAGTAAAGATGTTTTTACTCGAAAAACAGATACCGCTTGGAGCCAGTTGATAGAAGCACAAGCCAACAGAGACAGTAAAGTAAGTTTGATTGTTTTTGATATTTCCTTAGTAGAAAACTCCATTCTAAAGAATTTTGAAAATGTAGGTTACATTCCGGGAGTCGGTTTTGTTGCCATTATCAACTCACAAAAAGGAGATTACAGCAATTTAGCTATTGCGTATATGTTGGCTAGAGATATTGCCTTAAATGCAAGAGAAGTTGAACTCGACAAAGATATTTTGGCAATGATGGTAAATCGCATCATCAAAGACATAAACGAAGTATTGACAATAAAATTACTCGTTCAAAACAACATTGACAACAACAAAACTATTTTAAAACAATTAGATAAGTCAATGCTACTAATGGAATTCAACCAAGAATATTTGAAACGCTTTTTAAGTCAAGGAACATTAACCAAGAAAGACTTGCTAGACTTCTATTCAGGAGAAGACGTAAAAGATAAGTATCGTTTAATTGAAAAGGAAATCAATGAATTATAGGCAACTTTTTAATGAACACTTTCTCTATACTTCAACTTCAAATATTCAAATTTCTCTTCAAAGGACGTGAAGATGTCTTTGCAGTTCGTTGGGAGAAAGGGAGTAAATCGGGCTATATGCCAGCCGTTTTTTACGACCCATATCGTTTTCGTACACATAAAATGAACGGTGGTACTTTTCAGAATTTTAACGAGAAATCCTACCTAAAACTTACTGATGAACAAATTCAAAAGCACTTAGATGGATTTCATCAGATTGGAATTTATCCACTATTACAAGACAATACCACTTGGTTTTTAGTAGCAGATTTTGATAAAACCAATTGGCAAAAGGAAGCTATTACTTTTCTAAACGCCTGTAATGAAAAAGAAATTCCAGCTTATTTGGAGCGTTCCCGTTCTGGTAATGGCGGACATGTTTGGATATTTTTTGACAAATCATATCCTGCTATAAGAAGTCGCAAAATATTCATGTCAATTTTGGAACAATCGGGTGCATTTTCAATGTTCGACAAAAGTTCAAGTTTTGACCGCTTATTTCCCAATCAGGATTTCCTCTCTGGTAAAGGCTTCGGAAACTTGATTGCTTTACCACTTTTTAAATCAACTTTTGAAAAAGGAAATAGTTGTTTTATTAATCCAAAATCCTTTGAATCTATAACCGATCAATGGGATTATCTGAAAAACATTCAAAAAGTTTCAGTAGATTATTTAGACGAATTATATAAAGGATTAACTCCTGATGTCAAAACAATAACTCCACAGCCAACAAATGGAAAGCTGAACATTACATTAAACAATAAAGTAAGATTAAGCCGTAGCGGATTGACTTCTTCTCTTATTAATTTCCTGAAAGAAGAATTGAATTTTGCTAATTCTGAGTTTTTCATCAAGAAAAAATCAGGAAGAAATACATTTGAAACAGCCCGATATTTTAAATTAGTTGAGGAAACCGAAAGTGAGGTTTTCATCCCAAGAGGGTTTATAGGTAAGCTTTTACGGTTCTGCAAGGAATCACAAATCGAATTTAAATTTGTTGATGAAAGAAAATTATTGCCATTCATTACTTTTGTGTTTAATGCATCATTGCGAAATCATCAATTTGGAGTACTAGAAACGGTTTCTAAAAAAGATTACGGAGTAATAGTTGCTCCGCCAAGTTCAGGAAAAACAGTAATCGGCTTAAAAATCATTGCAGAGAAAAAACAACCTGCACTTATTATAGTTCATCGTAAACAATTATTGGAGCAATGGACAGAACGGATTGAAGCATTTTTGGGTATTCCCAAAAAAGACATAGGAGTTATTGGGCAAGGAAAGTCAAAAATAGGTAAACAAATTACCGTGGCAACAATTCAAAGTTTATCGAAGCAAATAGAAAACATTAAAAATCAATTCGGAATAATTCTAGTTGATGAATGTCATCACATTCCTGCCGAAACTTTCAGAAATACGATTGAAAAGCTAGAAACTTATTATTTGTACGG
The DNA here is from genome assembly GCF_052728615.1 of Mariniflexile sp. Classification (NCBI taxonomy): domain Bacteria; kingdom Pseudomonadati; phylum Bacteroidota; class Flavobacteriia; order Flavobacteriales; family Flavobacteriaceae; genus Mariniflexile; species Mariniflexile sp. The sequence goes on from NZ_JBFVFE010000001.1 coordinate 259,518, forward strand.
ATTAACCGCAACACCATTTAGGAAATATAATGATGGTAAAATGATTTTTACGCATTTGGGAGAAATTATTACGAACATTCAGTCCACTGAAATTGAAAATTATAAACATGCTAGAATCATCATCCGAAACACGGAATTAGATGTGCCATACAATTCTAAAATAGATAATTTCGAAGCTTTATCAAAAATATTGGTTCACGATACAGCCCGAAATAAAGTGATATTGGAAGATGTAAAAACGGAATTGAATCAAGGCAAAAAAGCGGTTATCATTACCGAACGAAAAGAACATATTGATACGCTGTATTTGTTTTTAAAACAATCGTATGAAGTGATTACATTAAGCGGAGAAGATTCAGAAACATCCAAAAAAGCCAAATGGAAAATATTACAAGAAGGTAATTTTCAGGTTTTAATTACAACAGGACAATATTTTGGTGAAGGAACAGACTTGCACAAAATTAACTGTTTGTTTTTGGTATATCCTTTTTCTTTTGAAGGCAAACTCATCCAATATATTGGCAGGGTGCAACGTTCGGAAATAAATCCTACTATTTACGACTACAGAGATTATAAAATTGATTATCTCAATAAGCTTTTCCTGAAACGCAATACTTATTATCGAAAAATTGACAAGCAAGCAACTTTATTTGATGAACCACAGGACGAAGTCGCAACTTCAAATCACATTTTAACTATAGAAAAGAAAATCAAAGTTTCTATTGAGGAACTGGAGTTTCATTATGGAAGTGTAGCTTTCAAACATTCAGTTGTTGAGATGAATACCGAACTTCAATTTCAGGTTGAAAACATTGAAATAAGACCAGAATTTGAGGTGTTAAAACCTTATTTCATCAAAACATTAAAATCAAAGAATATTACTGTAGAAATATTTGCCGAGTTTGAAAATGGAAAATTGGCTTCCCAATTATCACTATCAACTGATATTGATCGTATAAATAAAGAGGTGGTTGAGGGCGTGAAATTTCAGTTTTTAAATAAAGGATTGCTTAAGCAATTCATTCCAAAAAAGCAAAATATCTTTACTTCTGAGGAATTACAAGAGAAGGGGAAAATTTATTCAAATGCAGAAGAGTTGTTGAATGAAATTCTCAAAAACAAGCAATATAAACATTCACAACACATTCAATATTTAGCAGACAGACACGAAAATCAGGTAATGAAAATTCGCTTTGTACTTAATCCATTTTCATTTGTATTTTTGCTTGCAGGAGAGCAACGTTATTTTGTTGTTTTGGAAACCTTGGACACAGAAGAAGCAACTTATATTTGGCAAACCCCTAAAAACAAAGCATCATTAATTGAGGAAGTAAAACAAATCGACAACCAGCTAAGTATTATTAGAGAAAGAGGAAGGCAAGCTTTTTTAGAAAACAGCCCTGAAAACTTTACTAAAATTATACATGATTATTCAGATAACAAAAAAGGATTCATATTATGGAAATCTGCATTGGAAGAAGTGATTTAGCCTAATATCATAGTAAAATGACAGTAACAGAACCGAAATATAGCGACTTGACAATGATGATGGAAAGAAGCAACTTAAAATCCAATAGACGGATTCGTCATTAACTGACGGAGTTTGTGTCTCACTGTACGCTAATTAGATTTTTGTGTTGTGCAAATATTAGATTTTTATGTGTTGAAACGAAATAAAAACGTCTTAAATTATTGTAATTAAAAAGGAATGGAAACAAATAATGTTGTGCAAGGTGTTTAAAATATAATTTATATGGATATGTGAAAAATTTGTATCTTTACACTAATAAAAGCAAATAAAATTTGTTTTTAAATAGTTCTTTTTGCCTTTAGTGTACAATTCGGTGAATCTACTTGATGAAAACCGATTAAAGTACTGTAAAACAGTGTTTTATATAAACACAGTTAGTTCTGTCATCCCGACTTTTAGGTATCAACGGATATCAAAAAACAGTTAATTTTATGAAAATCAATGATTTATATTTTTTTTGACTTCATAAGAATAGCTTTAAAATCAATTGGAAGGTTACCTATTCGGTTACCTGAAAAGTTATAGATTTTTTCACTACATTGGTAACCCATTAGTGTTTGACTTTCGCTTCGATTTGACTTTCGTAAACAAATCGAATATTTATTTAAAGTGAGAGTACATGCAGACTTCAAAGACTTTTAGTATTCATTTTTGGTTGAATGCAGCCAAAAAAAAGGACGATATTGCACCACTTTATGCTCGTATAACTGTCAACGGAAAACGGGCAGAAATCAGTTTGAAACGTTACCTATCGGTTACCTATTGGGACACAATAGCTAAAAAAGCAAAACCTCGAACTCCCAATGCTCTAGCGTTGAATGCCTATCTGGATCAGGTGTACGCTGACTTATTGGAGTGTCAGAAACAATTACTTTCTGAATTTAAACTTGTAACAGCACAAGCGATTAAGGTCAGATATTTAGGGGAGGACGACGACCAAAGAACTTTGATGGATTTGGTTGACTACCATAACACCAACATGAAAGCCGTTTTGAAGTTCGGAACATTGAAGAACTATTATACCACAGAGCGATACTTAAAGAGATTTTTAACGACAAAAATAAAGTCAAGTGATATTTTCTTAAAACAGCTTTCTTTTGGCTTTATTATCGATTTCGAGCAGTTTCTTCGAAAAGGCCCTTCTATTAATAAGGGACAACCATTAATAAATAATGGCGTTATGAAACATTTAGAACGTCTCAAAAAAATGATGAATCTAGCGCTTAATTTAGAATGGATAGAAAAAGACCCTTTTGTACGTTTTAAGCTAAAATTCACTAAACATCAACGCGATTACTTATCAAATTTAGAACTTCAAAGGTTTGAAGTTATTACATTGGATCAAGAAGTTCATAAAAAGACTAGGGATATATTTATTTTTTCCTGTTATACAGGATTGTCCTTTACCGATGTTAGGTCACTTACCGATAATAATATCGTAAGGGGAATAGATGGAGATTATTGGATTTTTACCAAGCGCGAAAAAACAGAGCAACCTGTTAAAATTCCGCTATTGGACAAAGCACTCGACATTATCAAAAAGTATGATAATGATTTTGAAAGTAACTCTGGATTATTACCAGTTTATACCAATCAAAGATTGAATGTCTACTTAAAGGAGATTACAGTAATACTTGGGATAAAAAAGAACATAACCTTTCACTCTGCGCGACATACTTTCGCAACAACCGTAACTTTATCTAACGGTGTACCAATAGAAACTGTCTCAAAATTACTCGGGCATTCCAAACTCTCAACGACACAGGTTTATGCTAGGGTCATAGAAGAGAAAGTGAGTATAGATATGATGGCGTTAAGGAATAAATTAAATAATCATGTAAACAAAAGTATTATTGAAACTAAATTGAATATAAATTCATAGTAGGAATTTATGTTCGAATTGCTCCGTATAAGAACATATCTTTTAATTAATTGATATTCAAAAAAGTTAGAGTTTTTGTATTATTTATGCGCATCGATTAGCGAACTAAATAATTGTTTTAATATAAAGTGAACTTATTTGAACGCAAATCCTAATATTTATATATAATACGCAAATAGAGCATATTACTTAAGAAAAATAGTAAAAATCATTTTTTCATCGGGCTCATAATCCGGAGGTCACTGGTTCGAGTGCAGTTCCTATTTTAAATATGCAAAAATTCTTTTTTAAAAATTAGCTTTTTATTTCTGTACGATATTGGATTCTGATTAAAGAAGTTTTCATTTTGACTATTAGAATCATATTAGTTGTTTCCTTTTTAGTTTTATAAATTAATGGGAGTAAGCTTAAATTTAGATATCGAAAATTGGATTTCTTTTAAAATACTCAGCACATTCCCCTGCATTTCGCGAAAAGCTACATTTTGGGAAAAGAGCTTCATTATAAAAGTCTTGGACACAATTCCAAAGTTTTAGATTTTCACTTTGCTTTTTTTCTGCCGAAGGAGGCTGGAACGCTCCGTTCCCAATATAAAACTTTGAAATAGCGTCCGCTTAATAGGAAAATGTATTTGCATTTTGTTCCACTTCCTATGCTTTTGCATTTCACAAAGAATTTAGACCCACATCCCGAGCCAACACCGCTATACCTTTTTTTGACAGCAAAATAACAACATTCAGATTTGAACGACAGCATAACCAGGCTCCCTTCGTCTACGCTCAGGATAAACTCGCTCGCACTTTTTATATGTCTATACAAACCTGAATATTGAAAGAGACCAAGCAACAAAAAAGGTAACGGCGTCGGCTCTATAGGAAGTAAATCTAAAATGAACCGTATGATATCTTACAAAATCAATAAAAAGGAAGCGGAACAAAAGTTAAACCTTCCTTTTGGCAGGCAGGAAAACAAAAAAAAGGAAAACGCTCTGGATATAATAAGTAAATCAATTTTAAAGCCTTTCTGTAAGGTTTAGACTGGCACATATAAATCTATAATTTTAGAGAACTAATTATTCGTCCCTTATATGATATCTGACGTTCAAAAATTTGATTTCACTAATAATCATAAAATTTGCTTTCAAAACGAACCAATTGGAAACATTCCAAGTTTCCATTTTACAACCTAATCCCATAACTTTAAAAGAGTCGTCATGCAAAGAAAAGCAACAGATTTTTTAATCAGATTGTTTGAAAATTTTGGTCCCTATGGGACGAAATATGGAGAAGCAAGAGGGTAACACGGCAAGCCGGTGTTACAGTTGATATTATTATTTAAACGATTGATAATCAATTTGTTAAAAAGAACAAAAAATAATTAAAATAAAGGCTTTGCAGCAAAAGGCTGCAAAGCCCCTGAAAACAGGCATTTACTTGCAGCAAAAAATGACAGAATATTCAAAATATAGCTTTTCTGGGATCAATGTAAAGAAAGCGGTTGCCATAAAATTTAGAAAATTCTCAAGACAGATCTCTGTATCACACACACAGGCCCTGGAAGCGATGCTCCATTTTTTTGAACGGAACGATCTGGCCCCAGATGACGATTTGGGGATCCATAACAACCGGACCAACAAGCGCATCAATGCCGTGATCGCAATTTTAAAGAACATAGAAAAGCACCAGACCAAGCCCACCGCCGAAATATTGCAGAGCCTTTTGTACGAAACGGCCATCATCGAAAAGGAGGAAGATTTTGATTTTGGATCTCCAGTGTTGATTACGGAAAATGAGGAGTTGGCATTCTATAAAAAACAATATAAACTAATACAAGAAGAAAATATGGGTTTCAAAAATAAAATGACAAAATTATTGGACCAGGTTAATGTTGAAAAACGAAGTTTTGGAAAAAACTATTTGAAACTAAATCTGGACAAAATCGATTTCGATAATTTTAGAAAAAGCAACAATGTTTAACATGTCAAAAGGGTACAAAATAGAACAATGGAAATTAAACGAACATGACCAAAATAAATACATGTAGTGTACCTGTGTCGTACCAAAATTGAGACAAGCAGTAGGACGCCTTGGACAAGCATTAGTGGGTATCAACAAACCAAATCAACCGTAGCGATGTTGCAAGCACTTTTTCAATCGGTTGAGACAAATAAATAGAAATTGATACTAGAAAAAGATAATCCAAGTCCGCAAGATACAGTCCGCTGTTGTGAAAATAACATAGATGAAATTAAAAAAGATGAATTATGGAAAAAGTAAATTATATTACACAGCTCAATAATGTTTTTGAACGGTTTCACAATGACCAAAGGATTAAACAGGGGCATATAACGCTCTACTTGGCATTCTTTCATAAATGGAATCGAAAGTTTTTCCAAAAGACCTTAACCATCAATAGGGAGCTCATTATGGAAAGAGCAAAAATAAAATCCAAAACAACCTATCACAATTATCTCAGGGATTTACATAATTGGGAATATTTGAGGTATTATCCTTCTTACCATCCAGCTATAGGTTCAAAAATTAACATGATCAAATTCGGTACAAGTACTGGTACACTGGAGGTTCAAAACTTGGCCGTCAGCGACCCAGAACCACGCCAAAATTTGGTGCCTTTTTATAAACATAAAACAAAAGAAAACTTTAATAAACAGAATAATGAAATTTTTAATGAATTAGAAGTTCTTCTTTTTTTTAAAACTAATAATTGGCCGGAGATAGAAGGAAAATAGTTTTATGCATATTACAGGTCAAAACATTGGAAAATAAATGAAAGTAAAAATATCAAAAACTGGCAAGATATAGCTAAAAGCTTTGTTCAAAACGGCTTTAAAATTAACCACCAAAAGCAGGTTAGTCCATTTTCTGGTTTTGTAGATAACCTGAACAAAAAAAGAAACCAGAACTATGGTTAGTAACACTAGATCTTACTTAAATTTTGCGTGTAGTATAGCCATATTGGATAGGGCGGACAAAATGGTTCTTCCTCATATTTGGGGAAACATCAACCAGTTTGAGATAATATCACCTTCTTACGCAATAGATCAAAGCTAGCCCTGCCATACATTTGTCTTTTTATACTCTTTATCCGGTTTACATGGCCTTCCACAGCACCATTACTCCAGGGCATGTTAATTCCGTTTTTAACGGCTTTAATATCCCTCAATAAACCATTGGCAAAAGAGGTTAAACCCGGCATTTTGTATTTTGAGCGTTTTATAAATTCAATCCATCGGTTTATATTACCACATCCTCTTTTTAACATCGTTTTGAAAATCTGCACCAATTTTCGAATGACCTGTAGTTCTGAGATATTATCCAATAGTGTTTGTAGATACTTTCGCTCATCAGGATCTTTAATAACAGTTAAACAGGATCCAATATATTTAGCCAACGTCCTTGAACTTAAGGGTTTTATATAAGGTATTCTTGATTTTTGAATTTGTGCGAAATCCGGCGTGTATATTTCAAATTTTTCCTTTATGATATTTATATTGTGGTAAGCCTGCGTTCTACTTCCTTTGTATCCCAATTCATAAATCTCGTCTATTATATCTTTCATCAGATATCCTTGGTCATTTAATCGAGCAACAATGTGCTGGGCAAATAACTCAATATTGGTTGACTTAGAGCTTATTCTGGGAGGTAATGATTCTAGTGGGAGATATGAATGAACTGTATTACGGCTTATACCCAAATCCCGTGCAATCTTTCGTTTAGATATGCCCTTAGCCTGTAATTCCTTAACCTTATTGAAGGTATCCTGCCTCTGGTCTACTTTTATTTCAACTATTTTCTGGACTTTTGATAATGATTGCGACTTTTTTTCCTTATCACAGCCTGCATTCTGACCATCGGACATATTTAAAAGCTCATTGCTTTTATCTTTAATAAGCTTTTTAATTTTTGGATTCACACTTTTGAAATACTTATCCAAAGCATCGGATAGGTTCATTAATAAATGAAATCGGTCCGCGACCTGTTCAGCATGGGTGCACGACAAATTGCATCTAAGCGGCATTTCTAGCAATATCGGTAATTTTATCCCATAATCCACTTTCGGATGCTGATTTGA